>JAEWGS010000041.1 GCA_023388205.1 Bacillota bacterium | reverse complement strand
ACGGATCCCTCAAGCAGAGCACGTTGAAGAAAATCTTTTGGGAAAAAAAGAAAAAAAGGCTTGGTTGAATCAACTTGTATTTTGGAAAAAGAAAACTCAGGCTGAAACGACTGAGGTTGAGGGAGCGGCGACACAAAAGAATATGAAGGACCAGAACAAAAATTTTCCTTTTTACACCTATCCAGAGAAAAACAAGCTGCAACGAAGGGAACGAGCAGCTCAAGCTTCGAGATTAAAACGCGGGGATCATTTGCAAGCACCGCAAATACCGAGTTTTCTCAATGAACTTGAAGAAGAAAGTAAAATTCCGAGCTTTTTGGAGCAGGTCAAAACGCAAGAACCGATCGGGGAGAATTTCTTGCATGAGATGGCGCTTCGCCGCGAAGAAGAACAGTTTCAGTCGCTCTTAATGGATGACTCCGAGACCCTGCAGGGTCGTTTCCCGACAAGGCCGGAGGCGCCTTCTTTTGGTGGCTTCTATGCGAAAGCAAATAATTGGGACAACACAGCTTCACCTTACGGCGAACACGCATCGGATCGTTCGATGAATCAGCGCGTCGATCATTGGCCGGAGGGTCGAACGCACGCCCGCGAAAAGGCCCAGCCTTTTGGCCAGACGCAAACGCCAAGTCAGCCCATGGCTCATGAGCGAAGGGTGGCCGCAAAATCGGAGCAAACGCTGAGCCAGGATGAGGCGCAAGCCTACCGAGTGCAACGCTTTGAAACAAGTGGTCCGATGCGTGTAACTTCTGTCAAATCCTATGCGCCTAGAGCCAAACAGAGCGCGGACTCTTTTGAGGACTTGATGCAAAGGTCGGAGGATATGACCCAAACTGAGATCGATTCTGCCGCAGAGGCGGATTTGGGCATGCCGATGGCGCAGGTCGAAGCGGAACACAAACCCTTCTTATCTGGAGATGGGGTGCTCGACGAGCGTGAAAAAATTCGTTACCTCGAAAATATGGCACTCATGAAACAGGGGGTGAATGGCGAGACGCTTGAAAACGAGCGAGCCAGCAGGGAAGCCGCACAAGACGACGCGACGCGAGCCAGAGCCGAGACCGACTTCCGGCACGCACATCAAACGCATCAGATGCAACAGGGTTGGCGAGCTGAAGAAAAAGCGACCTCCTTTGATGAAGTCAGTGCCCCCGATGCCTCGAGTGAAACAGATGCGTTCGTTGAAGCAAATCAGGATGAAGCTGAGGGAACTGAGCAAGAAGCACTGCCGACTTGGTTAAAGGGCTTAGGTCAGCGGTCGTCCGCGCAAGATGTGTCTTTTGCAGGCGCTTTGCCGTCCGAGCTAGGCTCAAAACAAATTGAAAGGACAAGTTCGGCTCCGGGATCTTCGGCCTCGCCTTCAGGTACTTCGGCTTCGGCGACTTCGGTAGGACAAAATCCGCAACGCCATTTGGGACAAGCCGGCGCTGCGACGAATCCTTTTGCATCAGTGAAGTCCGCCAATCCTGCACATGCTGGGACCTTGAGCGCAACGCAGCTGAGTTCAACGCAGCCGAGTCCAACGCAGCCATCTTCGCCATCTGAAGCCGTGAAGCCTGAGCAGCCCTACGTTTTTCCGCCGATTGAATTACTTGAAAAAGGCCAGATGTCCAATTCGGTCGACCGACAGGAAATTCGTGAAAAAGCGGAAGAATTGGTTAACTTACTCAAAGACTTCGGGGTGGAAACCGAGTTGTCCAATATCACTGCAGGACCGACGATCACGCGCTTTGAATTGACTCCGGGGCAGGGCGTTCGCGTCAAACAGATTTTGAATTTAAGCGAGGATATCAAATTGGGCTTGGCGGTGACAGGCTTGCGTATTGAAGCACCGATTGCAGGCCGTTCGGCCGTTGGCATCGAGATTCCGAATCGCAAGCGCCAGCCCGTTCATCTGCGACCCCTCATCGAATCTGAAAGCTTCGCTAAGAATCATTCGCCTTTGGCGGTGCCTTTGGGGCGTGATATCCCAGGTGATCCGATCATCTGTGATCTTCAAAAAATGCCACATATGCTCATCGCGGGTGCGACGGGTTCAGGTAAATCGATTTGTATTAATTCGATTTTGATGAGTCTGATTTATCGCTCGACGCCGCAGCAAGTTCGCTTGATTCTCATTGACCCCAAAATGGTTGAACTTTCGATTTACAATGGCATTCCGCATCTTTTGGCGCCTGTCGTGACGGAACCCAGCAAAGCGGCGAGCACGCTCAAATGGGTGGTCGATGAGATGAATCGTCGCTACGGTCTTTTGGCTAAAGAAGGGGCGCGCGAAATCTTTAGATATAACCGCATGATCAAAGATGAGCTGAACGCCCGTCTAGCTGAACGAGAAGAAATGAGAGCCAGGGCGAAACGCTACGAACCTGAGCGCTCAGAAGCTGAGCGAGAAGCTTTGATTCAGCAAGCTTTGCCCCTGCCTGCGAAAAAAACTTTGCCTTTGATTTTAGTGGTCATTGATGAGCTGGCCGATTTGATGGCGACCGCACATCAGGAGGTTGAGGCGCATATTAATACGCTGGCCGCCAAAGCGCGTGCGGCGGGCATTCATTTGATTGTCGCAACGCAGAGACCTTCGGTCGATGTCATCACGGGAACCATTAAGTCCAACGTTCCATCCCGTCTATCTTTTGCGGTGTCGAGTCAAATCGATTCGAGGACCATTTTGGACGGTGGTGGCGCAGAGAGCCTCTTGGGGCAGGGCGACTTGCTTTATAAACCTCAGGGTGCGAATAAGGTGACGCGCGGTCAAGGGTCTTACGTTTCTGATGAAGAGGTTGAAGCGGTGGTTAATTTTGTGCGCGCCCATAATGTTGCTGAGGATGATCCTTCTTTGGCGGCCTCGTTGGCTTCCAATGATGGCGGCCAAAGCCTGGGCAATCACGACGAGCGAGACGAACTCTACGATGAGGCTGTCGAAATTGTCTTGCAAGCGGGTTCTTGTTCTATCTCGAGCATTCAACGTCGCTTAACGATCGGCTATCCGCGTGCGGCGCGTCTTGTGGATCAGATGGAGCAAAATCGCATCGTGGGGGTCTTTGAAGGATCTAAGCCGCGTAAGGTTTTGATTACACAAGAGGATTGGGAGCGGATGAAAGCAGAGCGCCGTGGGGAAGGTCCGGATACTTATTATTAAAGACGAAGAAGGCGAGTGTCCTGTATCAGGAATCCCTTATTTTGTAAGAGACAAGCTGCACTGCGACGTGAACAATTTAACGCATGGCGCATGCATTTGAGGAGGTGCAAGATGGCACAGTTGATTGATGGGAAAGCGATCTCGGCCAAGGTCCGTTCGGAACTTTCGAAAGATATTCAAGATTACGAAGCGAGCTATGGGAGAAAGCCTGGACTGGCGGTTATTTTGGTGGGGCAAGATCCCGCGAGCCAGGTTTACGTGCGCAACAAGCACCGTGCTTGCGTCTCAACGGGCTTAGAGAGCGTACAGATTGAATTGTCTGAGGAGATTAGTGAGGCTGATTTGCTCAAAGAAATTGATCGCCTAAATCAAGACCCCAAGATTGATGGAATCATCGTACAGTTGCCTTTGCCCAAACACATCAATCCGGCTCGTGTTCAGGAAGCCATCGCTCTGGATAAGGACGTGGATGGTTTTCGCGCAGAGCAGCTGGGGCGCCTCTTTTTAGGGCAAGAAGGCTTTGCGCCGTGTACGCCTGCTGGCGTGATGCGTCTGCTCGATGAGGCCAAGGTCGATTTAGATGGAAAGCGAGCGGTCATTGTCGGTCGCTCGGCGATTGTGGGAAAGCCGCAGGCGGCTTTGCTTCTTGAGCGCAACGCAACTGTGACGATCTGCCATTCGCATACACAAGAACTCGCATCTGTGACAAGAGAAGCAGATGTGCTCATTGTAGCGGTTGGACAGAAGCGTTTAATTCAAGCGGAACATGTCAAAAAAGGTGCCGTGGTCATTGATGTGGGGATTCATCGCGAAGACGATGGTCACTTGTGTGGGGATGTCCATTTTGATGCGGTACTTGATCAGGTGAGTCAGATTACGCCCGTTCCAGGCGGGGTGGGACCGATGACGATCGCGATGCTTTTGTCGAATACCGTAAAGGCCTGGCATCGTCATTGCGAGAATTGATACGCAATTGTTCGGCTCGAGAAATTGGGCGCTAAAGAAGCAGGTTTGAAAAAACTTAGACGCGTAAAACAAAAAATGGGCGCACAAAGCTAAGAGACCGTGAAACAGGGATTAAGCGAGCTGTGGCATTGAAAGACCGTGAAACAAGGAGCGACGAAATGGGGAGAAAAGGCTCTTTGTATATAATTGTGTCTGTTGAAATGCTCGTGTATAGAAAATGAAGCTTGGTGGAGGGAATGAGCGTGCAGCGCGGAGAAGATCAGCACAACTTAGATGCTTTTTGGGATGAGGCCTTTGATGCTGAAATGATCGGTATGCCCGCGGAAGACCCTTTAGGGCAGACACAAGTATTCACACCTTTGGGGAATGCGCAAGCCTTTGATCCGATTTTAAGTGATGGCTTGTACCGTTTAGAAGAACGGCCTTCGCGTGCGACCCGTTTGGAGAGCTATTTTGAAGAGTTCGAGAAAGAGAGACCTTGGGAATCGAAGCGCCTATTGGGCAAGGATGAGCGATCCCAGTCTTTCTTGTCCAAAAAGCGAGATTGGTTTTCAGCTGCGACGCTGGATGAAGAAGAGCGATTGATTCATTCGGAGTTAAAAGAAGAAGAGCTTTTGGAAAACTCACGGGACCACTCAAATGGGGTCTTGCGCAAATTTCGAGGGGGATTTTTGCCTCGGCAGGATCGGTCTCACGAGGCACAAAGTCAACAGGCGCAGTCGCCTTCCTTGAAGCGTCAAGATTCTGCACTTCATCCTGAACATAGATCTCACAATGATGCCAATGTCAACGCCAGCGCTCGATATGAGCGTGAAAGCGAAGAGGCGCAAGAAACTGAGCAAAAGACGAGCAAAGCATTGATTCAAGGCAGCATGATCCTGATTGTGGGTCTGATTTTGAGTAAGCTCACGGGGCAGATTCGCGAGATCATTTATGGCAACGTTTTTCAGCTGCGCGAACTGACAGATGCCTATGTGCGCGCCTTTTTGATTCCCGATTTTATCTACGATCTTTTGATCGGTGGCTCGATACAAGCGGCTATCATTCCGACGATTGCAGGCGCTCTCGGGACCAATCAACAAAAGCGCGCGTGGCGTTCGGTGAGTCTGTTTATTTCTCTGATGACCGTGGGCATGACGGCTTTGGTCTTGATCGGCGAGCTTTTTGCACCGCTGATTTTGTCTGGTTTTGCGCCGCCGGATCAGCTCGCTTTGACGGCTAAAATGGCGCGCGTGTTATTCCCGCAGACTGTTTTTATGATGCTGGCGGCCTTGTCGATCGGCATTGTCAATGCGCATAAGAAGTTCTTGAAAACGAGCTTTGGTCCCACGATCTATAACAGCTGTATTATTGCTTCCTTGCTGATTTTTGGCGGGCCAAACGAATCGGCATTGATCCGTGTCGGCATGGGGATTTCACTGAGTGCTTTGTTCTATTTCTTGCTTCAATACTTTTTGGGGCGTAAAGAACTCCGGCCCTTCGAGTTTGAGTTAAATTGGACCGATCCCGACTTGCATCGTTTGCTGAAGCTTGCGATCCCAACGATGCTGTCGGCCTCGATTGCTCAGCTGACAACCATGATCATGTACACCTTTACAAAAGGGATGATTCCGGGAACTTCCACGGCATTGCGCTATGCGACGACGGTCTGGCTTTTGCCTTATGGCGTTTTTACGGTGGGCATTGGCCAGGCGATGCTTCCGACGTTGAGCGAACTCGTCGGGCGAAGGAAATTCGCCGAGGCTGCAAAAGTTCTACGTTTGAGCATGCGGCAGGTTTTATTTCTCGCTGTTCCCTGTACCTTGCTTGTGTACTTCTTCAGATATGAGTTGGTCCGTGCGATTTTCCTTTGGGGACAGACTTCGGCTGAACGAATAGAAGTCGTGCGTCTATCAGGTGATATTCTGGGATACTTCTCGCTCGCGGTATTGGGTCAAAGCATTCTTTTCATTATGAATTTCGCTTTCTATTCGGTGAAAAAGACCATCATTCCCCTGTTCGGTGGTGTGGGCTTCTTGATCACAACATGGATTTTTACAGCGATATTTGCGAAAGAAAATGTTCTCGGCGCATCCGGCTTATCCTTAGCCTACGGTTTGTCCAGCATTCTGATTGGCTTGGCTTTGATTCTTTACTTTAACCGCGCCCATTCCAAAATGGCTTTGCGTCGCATGACTGTATTCTGTACTCAAGAATTAATTTTGGCCGTCGGGATGGTGATCCTTTTGTTTGTCTTGCAACGCATGGGCCTGTGGTACATTCCTAAACGAAAGATGGTTCACTTAGTTTGGCTCGGCATTCGGTGTTTGATTGCCATGGCTGCGTATTTTTATGCGGCAGATGCCTTGTATTTACCCGAGGCGCGTCGCTTCTTACGCATGAAGCCCAAGCGGAGACAAGAGCAGTCTGAGAACGCCTGATGTTATATCTGAGCATGCCCGGCTTTTATATCTGAGCATGCCTAGTTTTTAATAAAAAAAGAAGCTCGTTTAACTTCGGAGTCAGCACACTTTTGAAAGCCCTGTGTTTTTCGCAAAATGCAGCGTGAGAAAAAAAGAGAAAAAAGGGTCAAATAGGCTGAGTGTTATAATCAACACAATAGATTTGAAAAAGCGATTCCGCGCTTGGAGGATAAGATATGGTGAAGTCAAAAACGGCGAAAACTTCGTCTGATGTAACGCAAATTTCTGCGGATGAGCGTGCAAAGGCTCTATCTACAGCCATTAAAACAATTGAAAAAGAGTTTGGTGAAGGCGCTTTGATCCGACTTGGAGACCATAGCCACACTAAGATCGAGGTCATTCCCTCTGGCATTTTGGCTTTGGATGTCGCCTTGGGGGTCGGTGGATTACCCAGAGGTCGTATTATTGAAATTTACGGTCAGGAATCTTCAGGTAAGACCACGGTTACTTTGCACGCAGTTGCTGAGGCGCAAAAACATGGGGGCACGGCGGCTTTTATTGATGCCGAGCACGCGTTGGACCCGAGTTATGCCGCGGCGATCGGCGTGGATATTGACAATTTGCTGGTCGCTCAGCCTGATAATGGAGAGCAAGCGCTTGAAATTGCGGAATCTTTGGTGCGTAGTGGCGCGATTGATATTCTGGTTGTCGACTCGGTCGCTGCCTTGGTTCCCAAAGCGGAAATTGACGGTGCGATGGGTGATGCTGCGGTTGGCTTGCACGCGCGCTTGATGTCCAAGGCTCTGCGCAAATTGACGGGGATTATCAATCGCAGTAAATGTATTGTGATTTTTATTAACCAGCTGCGCGATCGTATCGGTATGTATGCGGGCGGTCCGACGACAACGGGTGGTCGTGCGCTGAAATTTTATTCGACGATTCGCATGGAAGTGAAAAAGGGCGAACCTATCGGGACGCAAGCTGAGCGCATCGGGAATGTCACCTCTGTTAAAGTGGTGAAAAACAAAGTGGCGCCTCCCTTTCAAACCGCGACGTTCAATCTCTACTTCGGCAAGGGTGTTGACAATGAAGACACGATCGTCGATTTGGCGACGCGCTTTGCTTTGATCAAAAAGTCGGGATCTTGGTATTCCTATAACGGCAAGAACATCGGACAGGGCTTAGAAAAAGTGAAGGCTTACTTCGATGAAAATCCTGCGGTCAAAGAAGAAATTAAAAAGGCTGTCATGGATCATGTCCATGCGAGCAAATCGGGTACTCAGGCACAAGAAAGCCCAGAAGAAGCAGATGATAGAGATTTAGACGCACTCCTTGCGAGCGATGATGACTTGGGAGACGATGAGCTCGAAGCCTTGCTTAAC
>JAEWGS010000016.1 GCA_023388205.1 Bacillota bacterium | reverse complement strand
AGCTCAGCCTTGACGGAGATGACAGTTTGAGCGCAGAAATTCATATCCGCGTTTGTCCGCCTGGGAAACGCATGCAGAACATGCTGTTGCTGTCTGGAGGAGAGCGCTGTTTGGCGGCGATCGCTTTGCTTTTTGCAATTCAAAAATTGAAGCCGACAGCCTTTTGTGTCCTCGATGAGGTCGAAGCGGCTCTGGACGACGCCAACATTTTCCGCTTTGTTGACTATCTTAAGCATTGCGCCCAGAAGACGCAGTTCATTATCGTGACGCACCGCAAAGGAACCATGGAAGCGGCCAACCGCATTTATGGCGTGAGCATGCCGGAAAAAGGTATCTCCAAAGTGCTCTCCTTGTCTTTGGATGAGGCGGAGGATGTAACGGAGGATGCGCTGAGACTTAACCCAGGTGTCGTTTGACGGAGGGAAAAAGCTGCGGCTTCTGGCGATGCCGTTTGAACCGACAGAACGTCGCTTGACGTCTAGGACGATATTTGACCGCCGTTAACCGGAGCTGATAGATAGAAAAAGGAGTAGACATGGCTTTTTTTGATCGCTTTAAAACTGGTTTAGAAAAAACGAAAGCCTTTATTTTTCAGAATGTGCAGGTGCATTCAGAGCGTGAGGGCGACTTTGACTTTGATGAAGAGATGCTCGAGGAACTGGAGATGATTTTGCTGCGCACGGATATGGGTGCGAGTTTTGTCGATCACTGTTTGTCTAAGGTGCGCCGTCAGATGACGGAGACGGGCGATCGGAAAGCGAGTACCGTTTTTCAGATCCTGCGCGAGGAGACCAAGGCTGTCTTGAAGACGCCGCGACAGTTGTCCTTGAATCCCAATCGATTGAACATGATCTTGCTTGTCGGGGTGAATGGTTCCGGCAAGACAACTACGGCGGGAAAATTGGCTTCGCGTTTCATCAAAGAAGGGCACAAGGTTTTGTTGGCGGCAGCTGACACGTTCCGTGCGGCGGCGATTGATCAGTTGAGGCATTGGGCAGAAAAGACGGGCGCTTTATTCGTCGCTCAGTCCGAGGGCTCGGATCCTGCAGCGGTGGTCTTTGATGCCATAAAAGCTGCGAAGGCAAGACAGTGCAACGCGATCTTAATTGACACGGCAGGCCGTCTGCAAAACAAAAAGAATCTCATGGATGAGCTCAATAAGATCCGTCGCGTGATTGATCGAGAGGCCGCGGGCGAGATTACGAGAACGCTGATCGTTATTGATGCGACGACGGGGCAAAATGCTATATTGCAGGCGCAGACTTTTGCAGAAACCAGCCGAGTGGATGGGGTGTGCATCACAAAGTTAGATGGCAGCGCAAAAGGAGGCGTGGCTGTTGCGGTCGCTGAAAAAACGGGACTTCCTCTTTATTTAGCCGGCTTGGGTGAAGGTGTGGATGATCTGGTGGACTTTGATGTGGATCGCTTCGTGGATTCACTTTTGCCGAGTCCAGAAGATTTCAAAGCCTAAGACTTGAAACGCTCATCGAGCTGCGCTGTTCGTTAAGAGACCTTGAGCCAAGGCTCGTTTCAAAGGGAACCTGGCCGTCTCATTTTGTGAAGCTCGGGTATCTTCGACAGGCTGATGCTTGGGTGTAAGCTCGGGGACTAACAGCTGGGATGTGCGGGCGCGAGAATAGCCGACATGTGGAGGTGCGAAAATAGTCGACATGCGCGGAGTTCGCGGGGTGAGAATAATTGATATGTGCGGGTGCGAGCTTTTGCTGCTTAGAAGTCAGTGAGCAGCGTTGCGAAGTCAGAGAGCAGCCGAAAAAAAGAAGATTGACAAGCGATAAAAGCTTCGTTAAACTACTTTGGTCAAGTGAGGACGAAGGTCTTCCACCTCAAGCTAGGGTGAAGAGGTTTCAAGAGAATGATCACCGAAATATGGGATTCGGATAGATGCTTTTGAAGGAACCTAGCGGTTCCTTTTTTCTTACTTGAAAAGAAGATGTGCAGAATTGGGGGTGTCGCAAGATAGCTAGAGGACCTCAGAAAAAAGGAATGGATGTCAACGACAATATTCGTTTCCGCGAAGTTCGTTTGATAGACGCAGATGGTCAGATGCTCGGAGTTGTTCCGATCGAAGTTGCCCGCCAAAAGGCGGAAGAAGCTGATTTGGATCTGGTGCTGATTTCTCCGAATCCGGAGAATCCGGTGTGTCGCGTGATGGATTACGGCAAACATATGTTTGAACAATCTAAACGTGAACGCGAACAGCGCAAGAAACAAAAGACACAGGAATTGAAAGAGGTCACGCTGAAGCTGACGACCGAAGAACACGATTTGGCTTTCAAAACTAAAAATGCCTGTCGTTTCTTAAAAGAAGGTTCAAAGGTGAAAGTGACCATCCGTTTTCGTGGTCGCGAAATGGCTTACACGTCACAAGCCTTTCCGGTCCTTAAAAATTTTGCTGAACGCTGTCAAGAGTTTGGTGAAATCGATAAACAGCCCAAGATGGAAGGTCGAACCATGTCGATGTTCCTCGCACCGTTAAAAGTTAAAAGCAAGGCGTAGGGAGGAGAATATATGCCGAAACAGAAAACGCATAGTGCGTCCAAGAAAAGATTCAAAATTTCCGGTAGCGGAAAGGTCGTGCGTCCACATGCGCACAAGAAGCACAAATTGACCTGTAAGTCCGCAAAGCGTAAGCGCAACTTGCGTGGTACGGCGATTGCTGATTCGAGCTTCGCTAAGAACATCAAGTTGATGATTCCTTATAAATAAGCGGGAGGGTTTGAGAAATGGCTAGAGTGAAACGTGGCGTCACCGCCCATGCAAGACATAAGAAAATTTTGAAGATGGCCAAAGGCTATTTTGGCCGCAAGAGTAAACTGTTCAAGGTTGCGAATCAGCAGGTGCTGAAGTCCGGTAACTACGCTTATCGTGATCGTCGTCGCAAGAAAAGAGACATGCGTAAGCTTTGGATCACGCGTATCAATGCGGCTTGCCGTTTGAATGATCTGAGCTACAGCCGTTTCATCAATGGCTTACATCAGGCCGGGATCAGCTTGGATCGTAAGGTGCTCGCTGAGATCGCTTATCATGAGCCGGAGCATTTTGCTAAGTTGGTGGCGGAAGCGAAGAAGCATCTCGCTTAAAGACAACATCGTGTTGATTGTAAGAGGCCTTTTCTCCTGAAAAGGCCTTTTATTTTATGAAGGTAGAGAGAATATGATGTGGCAGAGTTTGTCATCGCTCAAAAATCCTAAAATTAAAGACTTGCGCGCTTTCTTCAAAGGTCAAGCTCAAGACGCATCTCTGTTGGTGATCGAAGGCCAGCGATCCTGTCAGGAAGCGCTTGAAGCCCTGAGAACTGACACGAGTTCTTTTGCGATTGAAGCACTTTGGGTGAGTTCGAGTTTGAAATCTCAGGAGGTGTTTCAGAGGCTTATTGGGCGATATCAGTCGCTCCTTTCTGATGTGGCGTGTTACGAGGTCAAGGACTTTATCTTTGAACAGATGAGTGAACAGACCTCGACGCAAGGCCTGATGTTGAGCTTGCGTGATCAAGGGCAGAGAAACGAGGCAGAGGCTTTTTTGAAAGACTACTTTGGATTGCCTGAACACAAGCGCTGGCCTTTGATTTTGCTCGATGGCGTTCAAGATCCAGGAAATGTCGGGACCTTGTTTCGTTCGGCAAAAGCTTTTTGCAGTGGTGGCGTTATTTGTGGGCACGGTACAGCACGGGTCTTAAAGCCCAAAGTGCTGCGCAGTTCCTTGTCTTCAGTTCTGCAAGTTCCTTTTTTAGAGCAGGTGGATTTACCGGCTTTTGTCGAAGCTTTCAGAGCCTTGGGTGGCGAAGCCTTAGCGCTTGATCTTGACGGGCTGTCGCTTGAGACTTTTACAAAACAGCGAGCAATGACGCCGAAAAAGCCTTTCGCTTTGGTTTTGGGTAATGAGGGGGCCGGTATTTCAAAAAGTCTGCGCGCTGCCTGTGATAGGGCTGTAACGATTCCTATGCCGGGTGGCTTTGAATCCTTGAATGTCGGGGTCGCAGGGGCCATTGCTTTGTACCATTTTGGGGTTTTGTCCTAAGCTTTTGAAAGCCTGTCTAAGTCTCAGGGTTTAGGTTTCATTCGGAGTTTAATCTTGAATAATAAAGGCGCCCGCAAAAGCCGGCGCCTTAGATTGTTCTTATTGTTTCACTTTGAAAATGAGGTAACGCTTAGGACTCATGACTTAGGACTAAAGCCTCAGACAATTCAGCCTCAGACGATTTAAAGTACGGTTTCTTCAATTTTGCAAATGCTGTCGATTTTGTAGCCTTCAGCTTCGAGACGCTGTCTGCCATTGAGATTGCAAAGTTCGATGAAGAAGAGGCTGGAGACAACCTCGCCGCCTAGCTTTTCGACGAGTTCACAGTTGGCTTTAGCTGTGCCGCCCGTGGCCAACAAGTCGTCGATAACGAGAACCTTCATACCTGGACTGATTGCGTCTTTGTGCATTTGTAAAACGTCCTGCCCATATTCAAGGTCATAGGTTACAGAAACGGTTTCTGCAGGTAATTTACCATTTTTGCGAATGGGTACAAAACCACAATTGCAAGCATAAGCCACAGGCGCGCCCATAATAAAGCCGCGCGATTCAGATCCAACGATGATATCGAAGTCATACTGCTTAGCTATGGCGACCATTTGGTCAATGGCTTCGTGAAAGTAAACCGGATCTTTGAGTACGGTTGTAATATCAATGAAATCAATTCCTTGATGCGGGAAGTGGTGGACATGGCGTAATTTATCTTCTAAATTCATGAGAACCTCCATGGTTTCAATGGGTGTTCGGCGTTTTCTGAGCTTGCCAAGCGGATGAAAGAAGACGCAAGCACAGCAAAACAACTTGACAATTATACCTTAAACAGGGATTTATTTGTGACATTTGTGCAAATTTCTTGACTTGGGGAGAATTTATGAAGCAGGTAAAACATCGTTTTGATCATCGCTACTATCAAGAGACCGAGACCGGTCAAGAGCGTGAAACAGCAGAACTTCAGGTCACTGAAATTTTGGCAGAAAAAGAGGGTACGTATTGGATCCGCTTGGACCAGCAGCCTTTTTTCCCAGGGGGTGGCGGAACGCCCAAAGATCACGTTCGCTTTCTCAATGTAGATTTACTGGATTTCCTTGAAGAAGATGACGGAAGCATTAAATACTGTATCAAAGGCCAAATCGCTGAAGGGCAAAAGATTCATTACGTCTTGGATCTTAAAGCACGTCACGACCTGATGCAGCAACACAGCGGGGAGCATGTTTTGTCGGGGCTGGCGCATCAGTATTTCGCGTGTGAAAATGTAGGATTTCACTTAGATGATGAAAAAATGACGCTCGATTTCGATCGGGAATTAAACACGGCTGAACTCGAGCAATTGGAACGTGCGGCAAATGAGGTCGTTTTTCAAAATCTTCCGATCAAAATCTGGGTGGGAGATGTGGCAGAGGCCCCATTTGACAGCTGGAGAAGTAAACTGGACTTAGACGCTTCGGTTCGATTGATTGAAATTCCGGGCGTCGATGTGTGTGCCTGTTGTGCGCTTCACTGCTTGAGTACGGGGCAAATCGGTGGAATCCGTATTTTGACAGCTCAAAAGCACCGCGGTGGGATGCGCTTAGAGGCGGCTTGCGGACAGAGATTGATGCGGTACAGCCAGAGACAAGAAGCTGTTTTGCGTCGCTTGGGACAGCACCTCTCTAAACCCGAAGAAGCTTTGGAGACTCGCGTGCTCGAGCTCCTTGAGCAAAATCAGAGCTTGAAATACAAATTGGAAGCTTTGCGCGTTCAAGCGGCCTTTGAGCAGCTTTTGCATTTTGAAAATAGTGCGCACACCTTCTTACTGTTGACGCAAGATTGGCAAGATTTATCGAAGAAGAATCTACTCAAAAAGATCGAAGCGGCGAGCTTGGATTTGTCTCTATGCTTTCTTTGTTCTAAAGCGGGACCTGGCCTTCAAATTTCAGCTCAGGTTTTTGCTTCAAATGAAGATCTGGCGGAAAAAAGCAGGGGGATTTTGCAAGATCTGAAGGCTCAAGCCTATTTCAAGGGCGGCGGATCTTCAGATTCAATTCAAGGATTCATTCAAGATGCAGCTGACTTTGATCGCTGGATGAAAGAGACGCTTGACAAGGTACACACAGTCGATTTGTCGGATTGGAGCTAATTTTTGAAATTCGTTTTTGCGCTGCGTGGGGCTTGAACTTTGTCCGACTTGCTTTGGCAAGAGATCGCCTCAACTCAGTTAAGCACTTTAACTCAGCTGGACAAGTTTATCAGCTGGACAAGTTAGCCTCTGCCTAATGAGTTTGGGCAAGCGCGTAAGACGCGACGCAAATCCAGTTAAGCAAAGATCTTTGAATGAAAAGAGACTCTAAATAACAAGGAAGCGAGCTTCAAAGCTCGCTTCCTTGTTGTCTTAATTGAGCTTTAGCAGATTAAAAGTCGAGGGTTCGACGATTTTCTGCGTTGAGATCAAATGTGATGTCACTTGTGCTGGCATACCCTCATTTTTTTCGACGTGAGGATGAGCGAGCGGGGGCTGATTTTTTGCGACGCGCCAAAACATCAGCGACTCTTTGGTCCTGCGTGTGGTAAAACTCAATGAAATACTCCCGTGGTAACTTGAAATTACTGATGCCTTGATTGTTCCCTTCTTCTCTATGTAAAGCGGTCATGAGTTTATGGACGAAGTCAGCGTGTTCATTTGTGTTTTTAGATGATGAGACGCCACTGACGGGGAGATAACGAACGGGCTCATTTTTACGACGGATTGCAACAAATTCAACTGGTGCACGCATTAAGCGGATCAAAGGTTGTTTAGGATCGCTGTTCGGACCAGCTTCTAATTCATTGTCTTCATCCAAAGGTAAGCTGACATAAGAGCGAAGCACAGAGTACAGAAGCTCTTGATCTGTGAGATCTGATTTACGAACAAGCCCTTCGACTTTATCGCAGTATTGACGAAGGACGGCATTTAAGAGTGCGCCTGGGTTGATGTTCATACTGATACAAGCTTCAATGAAAAGCTTCAAAGAAAGCGTTGAGCCTTTCTCGTAAGCGTAAATAACAGAAGATACTGTTTCTAATTGAAGCGAGAGCTCAAGTTGAGAGACGCGAAGCGCTTTCCTTTGAGCTTTGAGCTCTTGACCGAGGGCCTTCTTAATGAATTCATATTGAAGCATACGTGCCTCCTCCTTCTATAGCTTCCTTTGGAAGCTGTTTGATAAGAGTGATTATAAAGATTTAATATAAAATGAATAGAATTGTATTTTTATAAGAAGTATAAGTTCATTGGAAGTGTGCGCATTTTTAGGGTTAAATTCATCTTGTATGAAAATATAAAAAATAAAAATAACTCTTAAAAGATAAAATCTAAAGGATTGTTTCAGATTCAAGAATTAGCTGAGATTTGTGGGGCGTATGGCGCAAGCTGCGCAGAGCCTTTTAACTGAGATACACTTTCTCTAACTGAGATACACTTTCAAAGTAAGATGAGACATGCGTTAAGGGGATGTGCGAATGGGTAGAAAAACAACGAAGGCATTTTTAGAGACGGAAAAGAGACAAGAAGAACGGGCCTTTTGTTTTGCAGTAGGTTTGCAGCGCGAGCAAAGCGACGAAGATGTGGAACGCTCCTTGGCAGAACTTGTCGAATTGGCTCGTTCTTGTGATGCCGTTGTCGTTGGTACGATGAGCCAGCGGCGGCCTAAGTTTGATCCTGCCACTTACATGGGGCAAGGAAAGCTCGAAGAGCTTAAGCTTGCGGCGGAGGCTGCTGGAGCGAATATTTTGATTTGCGACGACGAATTAAGTCCAGCACAATTGAGAAATATTGAAGATTACTGCCACATGAAAGTCGTTGATCGAAGTTTGTTGATTCTAGATATCTTTGCTAGAAGAGCGACCAGTTCTGAGGGTAAGCTGCAAGTTGAACTAGCGCAACAGGCTTATTTGCTTCCGAGACTTCAGGCGCAAGTGGGCTTTCACTCACGTACGGGCGGTGGTATTGGCACAAGAGGACCAGGTGAAACGATTATGGATCGCGATCGACGCCATATTCGCAAGCGTATGGATCACCTCAAGGACGAACTCAAAAAGCTTGAACAAAGACGTCAGCGCGATCGCGAACAACGCGCGCGTCAAGGCAAGGTGATCAATGTTGCGGTGGTCGGATATACGAATGCGGGCAAGTCGACTTTAGTTAACGCACTATGCAAGAGCGATCTCTATACAGAGGACAAGGTGTTTGCCACCTTAGATCCTTCTTCTCGCAAGCTTTATCTGCCAGAGATAAAGAAAGACGTCATTTTGACTGATACCGTGGGCTTCGTGCGAAAGTTGCCCCACCATTTGGTGGAGGCCTTTAAGTCGACCCTTGAGGAAGCGGTTCATGCTGACGTGATTTTACATGTGGTTGATGCGTCTGATTCAACGGCTTTGGAATGTATGCAAGTATGCCAAGATCTGCTGCGTCAATTAGGTGCTGCGTCCGTTCCGACGATTGACGTTTTGAACAAAGTGGATCAAGTGGGTGATGAGGGAATCAATCCAGAATTATTGGTGCACTTGAGAAGCGATCGAGAGCACGGACCTTGCTGCATCTCCGCACTCAAAAAAGAGGGCCTAGATGAGCTCAAGGCAAGACTGGTTGCGGTGATTTTAGATCAGCGTCCGGATGCGGCTTGGCCCACAAGCCAAGGAGAGTGATTATGCGTCTTATTTTTCCTTGTATGTTTGGGATTGAGCGCTTAATTCGCTATGAACTTGAAGCTCTGGGCTTCG
>JAEWGS010000072.1 GCA_023388205.1 Bacillota bacterium | reverse complement strand
GAAAAAATGCGATAAATCAGCCCCTAAAACGCGCCCTAGACTTTCAGACAAGAACAATTTGAAATGAGGAAAGGGACATGAGGGGAATGAAATTCAGCTTACAGAGATGCGCTTTGGCGACTTTGCTTTTAATCGGGCTGTTGCTTCCTTGCCTATTACCACCGCGACTGATTTTTGCTTCGACTTATACGGTCGAAGAAAAATACGACTTGGAGGTTTATCACAGTGTCGGAACGCAAATTAGTCGTTTGCAGGTTTTGGAAGATGGACGCGTCTACGGTCAAGCTTTCTGTGTTGAACCGCGCGTTCGTTTTGGGGGAACTTACACCAAAGTTATTGATGGCGGCTTTGGCTCAATGGAAGATCGAAAAATAATTGGGAATATTATTTCGTTGGGCTATCAAAGCCAGCCTAATGATGCGGGATATGCTTTGACCCAATGTGCGATATGGACTTATCTTGAGCCGGGTTCGACGAGCCGTGGTGTGAATCAAAATGAGGTGTACGAGTTAATTCAAAATGCGAAACAGCTTTCACAAGGGCTATCTTTTGTGGGTCCACATTATGAAAGAGGCGAGTTGATTTTTCCTTCTGATGAGAAAGAAGTTCGTTTGACGGATGTTTACCACAATCTGAAGCATTATCAGTTGAAGCGTGCGCCTCGGGGACTGGATGTCAAAATTTACGGCGATCAATTGACCGTGCAAAGGCGCGACGGGGCTCCGCAGCAAGGTGAGATTGTGCTTGAACGAAGAGGAAATGTACGTGACCCGATCTATTTGGTTTCTTCAAGTCACCAAGATGTGGTGATCGGTGATTATGGCTTACAAGATATTGTGACGCTTTCTTATTCAATAAAAGAAAGAAGCAAGGCAAAAATTCGATTAAAAAAGAAAGATGAGCAAAGTGGAGCAGCGCTTTCGGGGGCGCATTTTGCTCTGCGCTTGGACCGTCTAGATGTGGAAGATCCAGAGTATAAGTCTCTTGTCGGTGAAATTGTGGAAGCGGATCTGACGACCAACGAAGAAGGGATTTTAGAGACGAAACTTTTGCCGATCGGACTTTATACGCTTATTGAAACAAAAGCGCCCTCGGGTTATATCCCTTCAAGTGGCTATACGACGCTTGGGAGTGGCACTTATGCCGATAAGGTTTCGCTTCGAATTCAGTTGGGCGATCAAGGAGCCTTTCCACTTCAAGAAGGGGATGTGCTTTATAACCAGATCGAGGTGAAAAATCAGAAGGCTAAAGGACGTGTTCGCGTACAAAAATGTGAAGCTGAGCGCGGGCGGCCTTTAGAGCAGATGGATGCCATGACTTTACGTCTTCGTTTTGTGCAAAAGGCAGCCGAAGAGCCTCAGCCGATGTATCAAGGAAAGGCTTTGAATGAAGGTGATTTGCTGGACGCTATTTTTGTAACAGATGAAAAGGGAGAAGTGGATATTGAGGATTTGCCTTTGGGCGATTACGATCTAATTGAAGAAAAGGCGCCGGCAGGCTTAGCTTTGAATGAGACTGCACTTCGATTTTCGATCTGTAATCGTGAGCAACGCGTGCTGAGTATTCAGCGCTCGGAAAATCAGAAGGCCGCTTTGGAGGAACTGCAAAAGCTGCAAAAAGCTCACGAGGCAGCGATGCTAGAAAAGGGCGTTCGTGTGAGCTCGTTGCCGAATATGGGAGCTCGGCAAGGGCGACGAGCAAATTGGAACGATACCTTGCGCACCTATGACCGGCGATTGTATGGTTCGATCTGGCTCGAAAAATACATGGACACGGATGCGAGCGAAACGAAACAACAGATTCCTGAAGATGCCGCTGAGTTTGATGTGATCGATCCTCAGGGGACAGTGGTCGATCACCTGGTGACGAATGAAAAGGGGCAGGCAGCGACGCGACTTTTGCCTGTTGGCACCTATGTCTTGAGGCAAACGAAGGGAAAAGATGCGTACCACATGTCAGGCGATCAGCAAGTGACGATCAAAGAGGATCAAGAGCTGATCCGTGTTGCCCTGACGAATCAGATTAAACGAAGAGCTTTGCACATCCTCAAAGTAGATCAGGATACTAAGGAACGCCTGCCGATCGCGGGGATTCGTTTTACGCTTTATCGAAGTGAAAAAGGCGAGGATGCTGTGCCGATCTCTGATGGAAAAGCGCATTACTTTGAGACGGATGAAAATGGAGTTGCAAAATTTCCGCGCGATCTACCTCTGGGACGTTATTGGCTCCAAGAGGAAAAGACAGCGCCAGGCTATTATTTGAATCCAGACGGTGCGCGTCTACCCATTGATATCAAAGAAGATTTAGAGGACAGCGTTTATCTTCTCGAAGTGACAAACGAGGCGCAAAAGGGGCGCATTGAGATCGAAAAACGTGGCGAAAAATTAGCGGATATTCGTGTTGAAGAAATGACGCTTGAAGCGCTTTGGGAACAAGCACAGGAAAATCGAGAAGAAAAATTGCCCTTTCCAGAAGCCCATCTTTTGGACCGAAAACAAAAGGTCGTTTTGGATTTGTCTTCCCTTTATGAGGACCTAGAAGCTGCGCTCGACGAGGCGAAAAATAGCTACGCCGATGAAGCCTCTGCTGGGAGCGAGATGAGTCACGCCTTAGTCTCAGAAGCTGAGTCGAGCTTAGAAGGGAAACCTTCGTTGTCTGAAGAATTGCCTTCAGAATCTTTGGATCTGCCATCGAGGCCTGAATTGAAAAGCGTTTCGGTTGAGAACGGGTCAGCGGCTTTGACGCAGCCAGAAATGATCTTACTTGTGAAAAATCAAAAGGAAGGGCGGACGGTTTGGAAGTCGAAATTGAAACTGGATGCGCAGCAAGACAAAAAGGTCCATCTGTTACTTGAGCCGGGGGAATATGAAGCGCTTTTCTTAGATGCAACGCACCGACCTTTACCTGTCAAACATCCCTTTGTTGTTGAGGCGGCTGAAGACGCAGAAAAAACTTATCCTTATGCGCATTTGACCTACGATGAATCGGCGCTAGAAAATGCGCACTTTCAGTTGTACGCAGATGAGAATATTTATAGTGCAGCGAAAAAAGGCGAAGGCGCATCGGCCAGTCCTATCTTGCTTTACCAAAAAGATGAACTGATTCATGAAGGAAAAACGGATGCGCGCGGGCTGCTCGCCTTCGAGGACCTACCTCTGGGTCGTTACCGCCTGCATGAGGCTCAAGCGCCTGGTGGATTTGCAACTTGCGAAGATCAACTTGTCACCCTAACAGCCGAAGAATCATCCAAGCGTGTGGTCTGTCACAGCTTGGAGATTAAGGATGAACGGCAAAACTATCTTGTCGACTTTGAAAAGAGTTTTGAACATTCGGACGTCGAAACAGATCGCGCTTCAATGAAATATGCGCTCTTCGCTTTGACTTTGGATGAAGACATTGAGGTGGATGGCCAGACCTTGAAGATGGGGCAGATTTTGGCGCTTGCACAGATGGACGCAAACAATAAGGTGCGTCTAAAGGCTCCTTTTGCGGCTCGTTATCGCGTCCAAGAATTACAGACAGGGGAAGCATATGAACTCGCAGAAGATCAAAGTTTAGAAATTAAGGAAAAACCTAGTTCGTCTGAAGTAGAGGTGCAAGTCAAGGCGCCGGATGTCGCAAACCAATTGACCCGTATCGATCTACGCATTCAAAAAATTGACGCAGAGACAGCGCAGAATCTTTCGGGTGTTGGCTTCACGCTTTATCGTGAAGTGGGGCGAGAGAAGATGAAGCTTGGCACTTATCAGACGAATGAGAAAGGCGAGATTCTTCTTGAGGGACTGGAACATGGTCGTTATTTCTTAGAAGAAATCGAAGCGCTGCCCGGTTATATGCCCGATCGAAAACAGCATGAGATCATTTTGAATGGAACACACAAAGAAGTTTCAGAAGTCATCGAAAATCAGCCGAGCGTCATTTATCTGAGCAAGAAAACCTTGGCGGGGGATGAACTCCCAGGGGCTCATATGACTTTGATTGATGAACATGGAATGATCGTCGATCAATGGGTTTCGACGCAAGAGGCACATGCCTTTAAGCGAATTGAGTTGGGGAAAACCTATACTTTGCGTGAGGATTTGGCGCCTTTAGGCTATGCAACAGCTTCGGAGATTAGTTTTACCTTTACTGAGGATTTACACCTACAAAAAATAGAGATGATTGATGAGCCGATTCGCATTCACATTCAAAAACGAGATGCCAAGACAGGAAAAAGTTTGAGCGGCGCAAAGCTGTTGCTTGTGGATGAAGATGGCCAAGAGATCAAGACCTTCGTTTCTGAAAGCGAAGCGACGGAAATCGTGGGTTTAGAAGTCGGAAAAACTTATATTTTGAAAGAACTTGAAGTGCCAGCCGGATATCGAAAAGCGGCCGATCTTAAATTCACGGTCAAAGACACAGGTGAAGTTCAAATGTGGGAGATGGAAGATGAGCCGACACGCACGCTGATCTTTAAGGAAGACGAAGAAACTTGTGAGCCTGTCGAAGGTGCCGAGATGCAGATCCTTGATGAGGCGGGTAACGAGATCGCTCGTTTTGTGACGACGCAAAAAGCTATGCTCATTGAAGGGTTGACGGTGGGACAGCGCTATATTCTGAGAGAAATAAAAGCGCCGCCGGGCTACGTGAGTGGAGCAGATCTAAGCTTCGTGCTCGAAGATGTGGAGCAGCAGGATCTGCACTATGAAAATCGGAAAACGGAGATTCGTATTCAGAAGGTAGATGAAGATGGGCATCCGCTTTGTGCGGCCAAGCTGGCACTCAAAGATGAAGATGGACGAACGTTAGCGGAATGGACGAGCGAGACACATCCTCAGGTTTTGCGTGGACTCGAAGTGGGACGGCGTTATCAGATTGTTGAACTTGAAGCACCCGATGGGTTTAAGAAAGCAGAGCCCTGCTGGATTGAGATTAAAAACGAGCGTGAACAGCATTTTAATTTCATCAATGAGCGGCTTGCGATCGTGCCAAAGACCGGCGAGGCGTGGACACCCTTTGCGCTTGTGCTTGGGCTAGCCATTTCACTTGCGATCGCCTTGAGTTGGTCCCTTTACCGTAAGCATACATGCACCTGAATTAAGTTATTGAAATGCTGTGAGCGTATGGATTGCTTCTAGAGGCGCATAAAAAAGGCTCCGCATCTTTGAAAGACGGAGCCTCTCCTCTCTTGAGTTATTGAAGATTTGTATTGAACCCTTGAGCGTTTGATCCTTTATTCTTCAAACTGATGGACCAAAGCGGTGATCGTTTGTTTGGCATCCCCGTAGAGCATACGCGTTTGCTCCATGGAGAAGAGTTCATTTTCGACACCTGAATAACCTTTGCCTTTGCCGCGCTTCAAAACAAAGACGGTGCGCGCTTCATGCGCTTTGATAATGGGCATACCGTAGATGGGAGAGCTTTCATCGGTTTCAGCTGCGGGGTTGACCACGTCGTTGGCACCGATGACAATCGCGACGTCCATTTGGGGCATCATGGGATTCATTTCATCCATGGTGCGCAGCTGTTCGTAATCGACATCTGCTTCAGCCAAGAGAACGTTCATGTGTCCGGGCATGCGTCCAGCGACCGGGTGAATAATAAAAGTGACTTCGCAGCCGTTTGCCTGTAGTTTTTCGCTTAGCTCTTTGATGACGTGTTGGGCTTGTGCGACGGCCATTCCGTAGCCAGGGATGATCGCGACCGAGTTTGCAGCTTCGAGCACGAGATAGGCATCTTCAACCGAGAGCGCTTTGGGCTCGCTCAGCTGCTTCTGATTGGCGTCTTGTTTAGCGTCTTTACCAAAGAAGAGCTTGTAGGCGGACTTGTTCATCGCTTTGCACATGATGAGCGTCAGGATGACGCCGGAAGCACCGACGAGACAGCCAGCGACGACCAAAACGGTGTTGTTTAGCGCAAAACCAGCCATCGAAGCCGCGAGCCCTGAAAAGGCGTTGAGTAAGGAAATGACTACGGGCATATCACCGCCGCCGATGCGCACCACGAAGGTGTAACCGAGAATGAGCGACAAAATGAGAATGGGCAAGATGAGGAGTAATTTGAGCGCTACACTTCCGGGAAATAGCGCGTAGAGAATGCTCAAGGTGAGGCAGACAAGAATGAGCCCCACGTTGATCAGACGATGATAGGGAAGAATGATCGGTGCACCTTTCATTTTATCTGCGAGTTTGGCATAAGCGATGACAGAACCCGTGAAAGTCACCGCACCGATGAGAATGGTCAGCGCGAGAGAAAGGAGTGAGATGAAGTCGCCTTGTGTTTGATGCAAGGTTCTTGCAAATTCTGAGCAGGCGACGAGCATGGAAGAGAGACCCCCAAAACCATTGAAGAGAGCAACAAGCTGGGGCATCGCAATCATCTGAACGCGAAGTGCTTGGATGAGGCCGATAACAGAGCCGATGACGAGGGCGATGAACATCCAGAAGTAATTGTTTTGAAGAAGCTGAGGCGAAAAACCTGAACGGACATCACTTTGGAATAAGACCGCGACGACTGCGATGAGCATACCGATGAGGGACAGGAAATTACCTTGGCGGGCGGTTTGAGATCTCGAAAGTCTTTTGATGCCGAAGATGAAGAAAACGGCAGAGATCATATAAGCAATCATGATGGGCGTGTTCATTTTTTGGTCCCTTCTTTCTTCTTAAACATCTTGAGCATGCGATCTGTGACGAGATAACCGCCGACGACGTTGATTGTGGCAAATACGATGGCGATTAAGCCGACGATCATGCCGAAGCTCATGGGTGGCTGTGTTGCGCAGACGATCAAAGCACCGATGAGTGTGATGCCCGAAATGGCGTTGGTGCCGCTCATGAGGGGCGTGTGAAGCTGGGAGGGAACTTTGACGATGAGCTCAAAGCCGAGAAAAGCAGCGAGGATAAAAACGAACAGCAAAAGTAAGAGTGGCATAAAGTATCCTTTCTAAAGTTTAAGCTTGAAACTTGGGGTGAACGATCTGGCCATTTTGGGTGATGCGGCAGGATTCGATAATGGGATCTGAGGTGGATAGATTTAAGTGAACACACTTTTGTGGCGCAGTGTTTGTTTGTGAAGTGTCGGGGGAATTGGGAGCTGCGGAAGCCTGAGAAGCGTCAGGGACAGTCTCTTGCAGCGTAAAGTGCTCGATAAAAGCAAAAATATTTCCAGAGAGCATGTCGGACGCATCCTTGGCGACTAAGCGCTCCGCCTGGTCAAGCCCTAAAATACGAACCCCGTTAGGTGTGACGACTTCTTCTCCGTTGACGGAACCTTCAACGTTGCCTCCGCCAGCAACTGCAAGATCGATCACGATCGACCCTGGTTTCATTTGAGCGAGGACGGATTCAGGAATGAGCCGAGGCGATTTTCGTCCAAAAACTTTGGCTGTAGTAATGACGATGTCACTTTGAGCACAGACGCGAGCTTGAGCTTCTTGCTGCTTGGCGAGCTGCTCGGCACTGAGTTCCTTGGCGTAGCCCCCTGAGGATTCACCGGTTTCTCCGAGGTCAATCTGGACGAAGCGCGCGCCGAGGGATCGAACTTGCTCTTCGACCTGTGGGCGCGTATCAAAGGCTTCTACGCGGGCGCCAAGACGTTTGGCCGTCGCGATGGCCTGCAGGCCAGCTACCCCTACACCAATGATAAAGACACGGGCTGGGGAAATGTTTCCGGAAGGGGTCATCATCATGGGGAAAACTTTGGGGAGCCTTGAGGCGGCTTGGAGTACGGCTGCGTATCCGGCGAGAGAAGCTTGTGAGCTAAGGACATCCATTTTTTGTGCGATAGTGCTGCGCGGAATCATTTCAAGACTGAGCGCTTCGAAACCGCGGCGAGCAAGCTCCTTCAAGAGGTCTGGAGAGAAAAAGGGATCTAAAAAAGACAGGTGGATGCAACCTTTAGAAAAACCGTCAAGATCTTTGATTTCCGGTTTTTGAAGGCGGCAAAGCAGCTGTGCCTTACCGCGAGCCAGGCGACGCGCATCGTCTTGTTCAGGAACAATAGAAGCGCCCACTTTTTCATAGTCCTCATCGATATAACCAGATAAAAGGCCAGCTTGAGTTTCGATGGAAACGCTGTACCCCATTTGAATCAAAGCCTTGACATGCTTTGGAATGAGGGTGACACGGGGCTCACCTTGAGGCTCATGGGCAACGTAAATGTTGAACATAGAAAATCCTCTTTCTATTAATATGACGCTCGTTCGAGATGGAATACGAGACGCTTTGATTTCTATTTTAACGAGCTTTATCTGTGAAAAAGTGATATATGCGCAAGATCTAGGATTTTATCTTAAGAGGACTTTGGGAAAAGCCTTTAACGGTCTAGAGAAAAAGCCTTTTTTGGGGCGCTGATTCAGAAAAGATACAAGTAAAAAAGCCAAGTCAATTGGAGACTGACTTGGCTCGTTGCTGCAAGATTCAAGCCCATTGAAAGAAGGGCGGATTAAAAAGTTTAGGCTTAAGCTGGCCTGGCGAGCTTAACCGTTGAACAGCTGTTCGTTTGCAAAATTAGGGTCATTGGTAAAGTCGATGCCGAGCTTGCTCAGGAGCGTGCGATCAGACTTTTGCAGCATAACGGTGGCGTGACACTGGCAGCTTTTGAGTTGAGGAAGACCTTGAAGTGCGTAAGCCGACATGGGATTCAGGGCAGAAACAGAGAGGGCGAGCAAAACTTCCGAAGCGTCGAGAGGGAGATCGCGGTTGTTATTTAGTTGAGATTTGAGATCGCGAATGGGCTTGAGCACGAGGGGCGACAAGAGATCCATGCGATCATCAATGCCGCTCAAGGATTTGAGCGCATTAAGGAGCATCGCGGCGACAGAAGTCATCAAAGGACTTGACTTGCCGGTGATTAAGCGGCCATCTTCGAGCTCGATAGCAGCGGCATCTTGGATATCGGGGTGATCTGAAACGTATTGTCTTGCAGCGCGAAGGCAAGGGCGATCTTCGGGGGAGAGATTTTGATCTTCAACGAGCATTTTGCACAGTTGAACGCTGCGGTCGTCGGCCGTACCTTCCTTATAGTCTGAGAGCGCTTTGAGATAGCGTCTCAAAATTTCCTGGCGGGCAGCTTCCTGACAAACAGCGTCATCGATGATGGCAAAGCCCGCGCGGTTGACGCCCATTTCAGTCGGCGAGCGATATTCTGCATTTTGAAAGGTGATGCGCTCTAAAATTCGCTTGAGTAAGGGATAAGCTTCGATATCACGGTTATAGTTGACGGCACTTTCACCTGTTGCTTCGAGATGAAAAGAGTCGATCATGTTGACGTCGGCCAGATCGGCTGTGGCGGCTTCGTAAGCGACGTTGACGGGATGCTTGAGCGGGAGACTCCAAATGGGGAAAGTTTCAAATTTGGAGTAGCCGGCATGATGGCCGAGTTTGGTCTCGTGGTACAGCTGAGATAGACAGGTGGCGAGTTTGCCGCTGTTGGGGCCAGGCGCCGTCACGACGACAACAGAGCGAGTCGTCTCAATGTAGGCGTTTTGTCCGTAGCCTTCTTCACTGCAGATGGTGTCGACATCAAGGGGATAGCCTTTGGTCGGGCGGTGTACGTAGACGCGGATGCCGCGGCGTTCCAACTTATTCATGAAGATCCGCACGGAGGGCTGATCTTGGTAGCGCGTCACGCAGACGGAGCTGACGAGTAGGCCGCGGCGCTTAAATTCATCAATCATACGAAAAACGTCGAGGTCATAGCTGATCCCGTAGTCTCCGCGAATCTTGTTCTGTTCAATATCACCGGCGTAGATGCAGATGATGATTTCGAGGTCATCCTTGAGTCTTTGGAGCATTTGAATCTTAATATCCGGTTCAAAGCCAGGAAGCACGCGCATCGCATGTAGATCGCCCAGCATTTTGCCACCGACTTCAAGGTATAGCTTATCGTAGCGTTGGGCACGTTCCATGATAAAGCGACTTTGCTCGGCGAGGTAATGTGACGAGTCAAAGCCACGATTTTTGAAATAACTCATAGGGTGATCCTCCATGTAAAAACAATTTGCCCATTATAGAGAAAAAATTCCAAACGCGCAAAAAACAAACACAATACAACGAGGACATCATATAAAAATGACCTCGGATGTGTTTGTTCTATTCTTCACTGTTGGTAAGCTTCTAGCTTGGACGCATGGAGGTACGCCGACTTGAAGCTCGTCAAGCCTCATCTGAGTTTCTTTTCGATGAGGTGGGTTTCGTATTATCGTTGACGCATGATTATTTGTCAATGAAATTTTTTTTGCTTCGCGTGGACCGCAAAGTGCAAGTTAAAATGAAATGGATTTTCTGTACAACGTCAGGCCTTTCATTATATCCGGGTTAAGCCATAGCTGAGTGCGGTGTTGCCCTCGAGTATTTTTCTTGGATAATGGTTAATGAA
>JAEWGS010000044.1 GCA_023388205.1 Bacillota bacterium | reverse complement strand
GCGAGGTAAGCGAGGACGGTCAAGGAAAAAATCAAGAAAGATTGGATCACCATGAAAAACAAAGTCAGAAAAAAGCGTTCAAAGAAAAGATGACGGCGCGAAATACCCAAAGCTAATAAGTAAGCGTCACTATTTCCAGAAGATAAGGTGAGGTAAAGCGGCGGATAGACAAAGAGGCAAAGCGCGATCGGCAAGAAAGAGAGCGTCAGAGCCAAAAACCTGATTAAGATGTGATGTTCTGCAAGACTCGAAAAAATCTGTGTTTGGCCGTCAGGAAAGGTGACAGACGCCTGAACATCCGCAAAACCCAAAAGGATAAAGACGCTAACGGTCAGAAGAATATAGATACATTGCGAGATCCAAAATTTTCGTTTTGAAAAAAGACTTGAGAGGTCGGAGACAATATGAGAGAACATAAAGGTTCCTTTCTGTTTTATTTTATTTTGTCTGGCTTTTGGCGCGGTCTGGCCTTTGGCGCGGCAAGGCTTTCAAAATTTAGTTTTCAGATCCCACAAGTTGAAAATAATAATCTTCCAAACTGCTGTTGACCGATTGGATGGAAGTGGCCCAAAGGTCGTATCGCGCGAGTGTTTTACTGATCTCTTCCAAGGACAGGGAGGGGTTTTCAATGAGAATTTTGCGATCTGCCGTCAGTTTGGGTAGAAGGTGAAGCTCTGTTTCCAAGATCGCAATGCTGCGTTCGGGGGCACTGATTTCGATGAGCAGGTTCTTTTGTGTGAATTGCTTGAGCTCATTTTTGTGAAGGTGCTTCAAAATTCGCCCTTGATGGATGATCGCGAAATGATCACAAAGCAGATCAAGTTCACTGAGAATGTGAGAGGAAATGAGACAACTTGTCCCGTAACGCTGGCTTCGGTCCAAAAGGAGTTCGCGCAGATATTTGATATAAAACGGATCTAGTCCATTGATGGGTTCGTCCAAGACGAGGACATCGGGTTGACCTAACAAAGCGAGACAGAGGCTGAGTTTTTGTTTCATCCCCGTGCTGAAGGTTTTGTATTTTTTGTTGCCGGCCTCTGTGAGGTGAAAATCGTTGAGGAGCTGATCGATTTCATATTCTGTGCCACGCCCGAGCACTTTGGAATAGTAGAGGAGATTCTCTTTGGCTGAGAGGTCGGTTCGCATCTGGAGCGTCAGCTGAAAACCAAAATGGCGGCGTGCTTGAATGAGATTTTGGGGCGATTGGGCCCCGAGCAGAGAGAAAGTGCCTGAGCTGGGTTGAATGAGTCCGGCGAGTTGGTGGATGAGCGTGCTTTTCCCGGAGCCATTTTTCCCGATGAGGCCACAAATCTCACCGCTTTTGACGCGAAGATCAATGTCTTGGTTCGCATAAAGATTCCCGAAGCGTTTGCTGAGGCCTTGACATTCGATGACGTAAGACATGAAGTTTCCTTTCAAAAAATTCTTGTACAGCTGTATGCGGCCGAGGGTCGAGTGCTGTGCTCGATCGTCGATCGCTAAATGTTGCGTTTCGTGCATTTTTTCAAAGCGCTGAAGAACTTGTGCTGTTTTTATTATTTTCGCAAAAGTGGCTGTCCTTTCGATTAAGTAAGGTTAAAGTGATCCTTAAAAAAGAGTTAAGTTCAAAAAAGCGAAGTGCGTGCAACGAAAAAGACAAGAAACTATCGGGACAAAGGCCAAGGGTGGTACACTTTTAAGACTTCTAGGGGAGATCATTGCATGAAAGAGGAGTCAGATGACGCCGAGTGATTCAAAAGCGGACAACAAAGGCCAGATCGGCTTTTTGAATCAGGCGAGCGATGAAAGCTTGCTTCAAGAAAAAGGCCAGCCTTCGGGTGCGGTCTTAACGGAAGTTACGACCACGCTGAGTGCAGCGGGCACATCGACCGCGCCGACCGCATCGGCCGCAGCGACGGCGCCGACCTCAGTGGCCAAAAGCAGCGCGCAGCTCGTCGCTTTGTCGCAAGAAATGAGCAGCGAGGGCAAGTATTCTGCGTTTGGCTCTCGCATCGACCCCGCAGCGCTCGAACAACTTCAAAACCAACCTGGCGAAGAAGAAAAGGGACGAGACCGCTTAGAAAGCTTTTGGTTACCGCGTATTTTGGTCGCTAACTTGACGCCTCATGCAGGGCGAAAAACTGTTTTGGAAGCGTTAGCGGCAGCCTATCGTGTGCGCTTTTATGAGCATGAAAAAAAGAGTTCTGTGCCGACCGTCATGCCCTTCCTTTGTGGATATGGGCGGGGGGCTGCAGATTATGAAACGCTGCGCTTTGCGACGGGGGTGACGCCTTTGGTGCTCGACCCGAATCTCGCCTCAAGTGAGACGCTCGTTTGGATGCTTTGCCGATACGCTCAAGAAGCCAAACTCGCCTTGCTCGATGCGGGCGCTTGCCTTTTTGATACCCCGCTGATGGGGAAACAAGCACAACTTGATGAGGGTATGGGGCGCAGTCCTGCGAGAGCTTCGGCAGATCATTTGGCTCGCTTGGTTCAAACGCCGGTGCTTTTGGTCGCTGATGCTTCGAGCACAGATGTTCAGCTTCTGGCCTTGCTCAAGGGCCTTTTGACTTACGCTCGCCCGCCGGTCATTCGCGGGCTGATCTTGAATCGCTGTCACGCGAAACGCTATGAACGTTTGGCTGATCAGATCCAAAACGAACTCAACTTAGCGGTGCTGGGTTATCTTCCGGAGCATCCCCATTTTCAGCGCGATTTTCTCAAAGAAGCGCCCGGCAGTGAAAAACGCAGGTGGTCTCGTATCTACCGTCTTCAAAATCTTGCAGATACGATGGAAGAAAGTGTGGACTTGGATCGTCTTTATACGATTGCTGAACGCTCTTCCACATTGCCAAGCGAGTTGCCGAGAGCGCTTTTTCGCATCCAAAGTGAAATTGGCGCGAAACCTCAAACTTTCCGGCTTGCGGTCGCCAAAGATCAGGCATTTAACGGTATTAATGAATCGGATCTTGATTTGTTTAGAGATTTGGGCGCTGATGTGTGCTTTTTCTCTCCGCTTGAAGAGACGAGTTTGCCTTCGAACGTGGATGGGATTTATTTATGCGCGCAAGATCTCGGTGCTTATATTGAGCTTTTGTCACAGAATTCAAGTATGCGCCGTTCCTTGCTTTACGCGATTGGGACCCAAGGGATTCCGACGATTGCTGAAGAAGATGCATATGTCTATCTCTCAGCGCGTGTCAAAGATCCCCAATTGGGCTCGCGCAGCCTCTGTGGCATTTATCCTGATGAAATGCCGTGGCCTCATGGGGAAAGTGAAGCTGAGGCATGGGGTGAGCGTATGTATGTGCGTCTGACCTCGATGAAGGAGCATTTACTTGCGCCCAAGCATGCGCCCATTGAAGCTTTGCTTCGTGCAGGTCGTACGGGATTGACTGGACACGGACCTTTTCTGATGCGTGCGGAGGGAGAAGATCTGAAAACGTACGTGGGCGCTGCGACGGAGAGCCTCTTTGCAGCTCCTATCAAAATCGATTTTTTAGGGCAAGCGGAACTCGCTTTGCGCTTTGCCAAAGCCTGTCAGGCTCAAGCTAAGAAGCGGATACAAGAACAGCAGCTCAGTCAGACGCGGACGGATTTGTTTTGGCGTTGATGCTGGCTTTGTTTTTTGACCCATCCGCTGAGGGTTTTGAGATGGGCGCTCTGGCCGATGAGGTTTAAGTTCCCACCAAAGACAGCGCCCGATGAGATTCACTTTTTTATGAATATATTTTTCGCGAGAGGCGCTACTTGAGTTCCGTATGTCGATACAAAAAGAGATAAGTTTGGAAAAACGTCACAAGAGGAACGCGCAAAAACTCAAAGCGCTGATATAATAGACAAAAATTGTAGGAAACAGAGTCCAGAGAGATTCTGAATCAGGAGGAGTGACACAATGTTTATTGAAGAAATTATTGGTGCATTCACGGGACAAAATCGTCGTAACCGCAATAAGGCTGTGACACTCGGTAGTATTTTCGGTGTGATCGCTGGTGCGACGGCGGGCATTCTTTTCGCCCCCAAATCAGGTAGCGAAACGCGCCAGGATATCAAGGATGCCGCGGTCACGGGTGCGGAAGCTGTGCGTGATACGGCCGTTCGTGTGGTCGATGTGACCGCCGAGAAGGCAGGCGAATTTGCAGATTATGCGAGCCGCCGTTTTGAAGAATTCCGTACGGCTGCTGCAGAAGCGGGTGAAGAAGTCGACAAGAAGGCGCGTGAGATTGCGCGCAAGGCCAGAGTCGCTGCGCGTTCTGCACGCGATGAGGCTGAGGATGTTGCTGAAGATGTCAAAGACGCCGCCAAGGACGTCCGCGATTCAGTGAAAGATTCCGCCAAGAAGGTCAAAGAAGACACGAAAAAGGCCTAAAACAAGATGATGAGAGAAGGCCGGTGGGATGTGGTCCAACCGGTCTTTTTTTACAAATAAGAAGCGAGGCTAAATTATGAACGTGTTTTATTTAGATACGGTGATTCGTGTCTCTGAACTCTGGCATGGCTTGCTGGCGATTGCGGGTGTGGCGGTGCTTGTGGCTTTGACTTTGGTGCTCGTCAAAGTCTTTCAGATATTGAATCGTCTGGGCGGCTTGATCGATGCTGTGTGTGATCCGCTCGCAGATACCGTGAAACGCTTACCGCATACGATGGATCAGGCCAATGCAATTATTGGGAACGTGGTGGATATCACAGATGACGTGGCAGAAGCGACGCGTCCTTTGATGGCGCATGTGACGGATGTGACGGGTTCTGTAAAGACCTTGTTGGTGCAAATCGGAACGACTTTGTCACAGGTGCTGCTGGCTTTGAACCGTTTCTTGGGCGTCTTTGATCCCAAGGTTCGTGAAGCGCGCCGCGCACAAAACAGCTCGATTTCTCAGGTGACCAAAGCCGCGGGATCAGCTTATAGCGCTTATCGCGCGCTCAAAAAAGCGGGACTTCTTGGGCGCAAGTAAGTTTTGGATTTCTAATCTAGTAAGTTTTGGATCTCAAATTTAATCGGAGCTTTATGCTTCGAAAATCATCAGCCGGACGCAGCCCCTCCTTGCGTCCGGTTTCTTTTATCTTATTGTATGAGTGTATAATTGATAGGACTGCGCGATCCATGCAAGGCGGAGCCTAAAGTGGAGTCGCCTGAAACAGGAATTGTGTCATGAAAAGGGAGGCCAAATGTCTGAGAAAAAAATTCCTTTGCGTTCAGAATTGAAGCAAGAAGAGACCTGGGATTTGACCAAGATCTTTGAAAATGAAGCGGCGTTTGAAGACGGCATGAAGCAAATGGAAGTGCTGACAGACGAAGTGGCGAATTATCAGGGGCGCCTTTCTGAGGGTGCGAAGCCACTGCTTGAATGCCTGGAATTGCTCGATCGCTTGAACCAAGCACAGGGCAAGGTTGGTCTTTATGCGTCGATGCTCTTTCACACCGAGACCAGCAATTCTGAACATGCCGGACGTTTGGCCAAGGTGTATCAGTTGACATCGAAGCTTTGGGCAAAGCTGAGCTTCGTTGAGCCCGAGCTGATGCAATTGAACATGGAGCAAGTCAAGAAGTGGATCGAAGAAGAGCCGAGATTGGGCGTGTACGAGCACATGTTAGAAGATTCGCTTCAGATGAAAGCGCACACGCTGAGCACAGAAGAAGAACGCTTGCTCGCTCGTTTGTCGCCGGTCACCCATGCGCCGAGCGCTATTTCGTCTAAATTGCGCGACGCAGATTTCAGCTTCGATGCAGTTGAGACCGAAGACGGTGCGTCTTACGTGGTTTCAGAGGGGCGTTACGGCGTGTTCATGGAACACAAAGATCGCAAACTCAGAGAGCGTGCATATAAAAGCTTGATCACGGAGTATCACCGCTATCGAAACACTTTGGCTGAGACCTTGAGTAGCTCCATGAACTACGACAATATTCAAGCGGAGCTTCGCGGTTTCAAGTCGGCGAGACAGGCGGCGCTTTATCGCAACAATATTCCTGAATCTGTTTATGATCAGCTCGTCCATGTGGTCAATGATCATTTGGGGCTCATGCATCGCTATGTTTCTTTGCGCAAAAAATGCCTCGGCTATGACCAGTTGCATTATTACGATCTGATGGTGCCCATCATTGGAGACACGCCAGAGTGGCATTTGAGCTTCGATGAGGCGAGAGATATCGTCTATGAAGCATTGAAACCGCTGGGGCCGAATTATCGCAAAATGCTTGAGCGCGCTTTTAATGAGCGTTGGATTGATATTCCAGAGAATCAAGGGAAGAGGACGGGGGCTTATTCGAGCGGAAGGCAGGGTCTGCCAGCTTATATTTTGCTCAATTGGAATGGAACTTTGGATGCGCTCTTTACTTTGATTCACGAGTTGGGGCATTCGATGCATAGTCTTCACACTTGGGAAAATCAGCCGCCATGTTATGCGAACTACGGTATTTTCTTGGCGGAGATTGCGTCGACGACCAACGAAATTTTGCTTACGCATTACTTGTTGGAACGTTATCAAGATGATGAAGTGATGCAAAACTATATTTTGAACCATTACCTGGATGGAGTCAGAGGAACGGTCTACCGCCAAACCATGTTCGCAGAATTTGAGCAAAAGGCGCATGAGGCTTTGCAACAAGGGCAGCCCTTGACGGCGGATGCGATGGATCAAATTTATGGGGATTTGACCTACCGTTACTTTGGCGAAGATCTTGAAAAAGATCCTGAGCCGAGCTGGGAATGGGCGAGAATTCCACACTTTTATAACAATTTCTACGTGTATCAGTATGCGACGGGTTTTAGCGCTGCGACGCTCTTTTCAGAACAGATTATTAAAGAGGGTCAAAGTGCCGTTGATCGTTACTTGGCCTTCTTGAGTGCGGGTAATTCGGATTGGCCGATCGATGTACTCAAAAAAGCGGGTGTGGATATGACCAAGCCGGATGCGACGCTCGCCGTGTTTAAGCGTTTTGACGATTATCTGACTCGTTTAGAAAAGACTTTGGGAGGCAAGAAGTGAGCAGCAGGGCACAAAATCCAATTTGGACCCAAAATAAAGTCCAAGGGTTTCGCGGCAGCCGCTTTTTTGTCTTCGTGATCTATGTGCTATTTATGCTCGTGACCTCACTCGTTGCTTATGCTTATATTTATCAGCAAAAGCAGATTGCAGTGAGCTATCGAAATGAGCATGCAAGATTGCAACAAGAATTAGACGCTTTGACAGAACAGGAGCGGCAAATCGAATACGATCTGATCTCAGTGGGAACTCCGCGCTACGCAGAACAGGTTGCGCGTCAAGAATTGGGTATGGTTAAATCTGATGAGATTGTATTCGTCGAAGGCGGCGAGGGAAGGTAAGACCTTCTTGGATAACAGTGTGATGGAATGAAATAGATTGATCATAGCGACTCAATAGGATATTCTCGTTTGCTTGGAGGAGAGGTATATGTTTAAGAAAAAATGGAAGAATGGAACACGTCGCGGGCTTACTTCGCTTTGTTTGCTTTCGATGCTGGGTGGCTTGCTATTTAGTCCGATGCCTGTTCATGCGGCAGCT
>JAEWGS010000046.1 GCA_023388205.1 Bacillota bacterium | reverse complement strand
CTACAAAGTCATGTGTCTTTTGATGGGGCTCTTGCTTTTGTTGTCCTCTTGTCGTCGTTTTGACTCGCCCAAAACAAAGGTCGGGAGCCATTCGCTCTATCCTTATGGGCTGGGATTGACCCGTTCCGAAGGTGAGCAAAACCGCATGGAAGATATCTTGTCTACGCTCACACAAAAAGAAAAAAATGCGGCGTTCAATCGTACGCAAGAGCAGGCTCAATCGAGTACAACACCGACCCGAACAGATGTAAACTCAGGTGTTCTTCGTGTCCCGATTTTGGACGGTGGACAATTTCACCCTTTAGAGGTGCGCGATGAATATGATCTGGCTTATCAGAAGCTTCTTTGGCACAGTTTGTATCGTTTTCAGGACGGTAAACTTGTTGAGGATCTCGCGACGGAGTCCCGCATATCTGAGGATGGCTATCTGATTGAGTTGAGCATCCGAACGGATTTTTCTTATTCAAATGCTCAGCTGATTACGGTCGATGATGTCAAGGCAAGTATCGACTATTTACTTGACCTCAAATCGAAATCGCAGAAGCTTTCAAGAGCTCAAAGCTACTATGTTGCTCTGCTTCCGAGAATTCGTCAGGTGAAAATTGTCGACGATCATACATTAAGGATTGAACTTGAGCAGCGCGACTTTAATATCGCGGAAGACTTAACTTTTCCCATTTTGAATCATCGTGAGCTGGGGGAGCGTGGGATCGCTTCTTTTACGCCTTCCGTAGATACGTTTATTCAAAGTGCACCAACTCAAGAAAGAGCCATGCATGCCTTGAGCCGTCAAGATCCTTTGGAAAATGGCCAGTTGCGTGAGTTCGACTTTATTTCGTATAAAAATGAGGAACAAATGAAGTTGGCTTTTGAAGCTGGCGAACTGGATCTTCTCTTTACATACACGGGGCAAGTTGACGGGGAACGCTATCGCCATTTCGTCTATCGCACAGATGTCGGTCTCACTTTAGGTGCAAAGTATGTGAACGATGAGCGTGCTTCTGACCTCAAGCTTCTCCATGAGAAACTTTCCGATATTTACAGTGATCCACAGTTGTTTAGACGGATTGATCCATCTCTTTTGCCTCAGGGCTATCCGATGATTTCTTCCGTGCTTCCGATTGGGCAAATTCCTGATGCGGTTCACGAGGCGCAACGTCGAAAACCCGGGGAACCTTCACCCGCCTTAATCAAGACAAACTGGCGTTTGATTTACCCGCAGAATCTCAGCTTCGCAAGTGTCCTAGCTGAAGTTTTGGTGCAAGAATTTGATAAATCGGGCTTAAACTTAAGCGTCGAAGCTCTGAGCGATGAGGCCTTTATGAGGCGCTTGCAGGATGTCAACGTCGATCTATGGATTGCGCCTTGTCGTTTTCAAAGATCCACTGATCCCGCAATTCTCTACCAAAAGGATTTAGCCCCTGAGTTTTGGCGTGAAGCTCAATCCTTGACGAGCGATGCGCGCCCGATTTTATCGACTTCGCTGCTGGACTTAGAACGTCAAGACGCCTTTGCTGATTTACATTTGGCGGGAAACGATGCTTACACTTTGGTGCATTATCGGATGCCTCTAGAAAGGCTCAGGCCACTTGAAGATGAACACTATTTGGAAACCTGGCAAAGCGTATTGAAAAATCAACTGGATATGCCGGTTGCGGCTTATACGCGTGCGCTTTATGTGTCGGATCGAGTCAAAGGCTATCTTGCCCCCAACTTGATTTCTCCCTTGGAAGGACTGACCAGCTTATGGATTCAAAACGATTGAGTCAAAAAGATAAGGAATCACGGGGGATACTCGCTTTAGCTGTTCTTTTTTTTCTCGCGTTTTTATTGGACTACGTGAGCAAAGCTTGGATTGTGAAGCATGTGCCGCTCGGTGAGAAAATTCAAATCATTCCATCTTTTTTCGATTTTTATCATGTCGAAAATCGTGGGGCGGCCTTTTCGCTACTCTCCGGAACAAAGGTGGGGACATACGTGTTGTTGCTGCTCTCTTTGGTCGCTTTGGGCCTTCTCTTTTACTATGTCTTTTTTTCGAAGCGACTCAGTTTGGCCTTTCGTTTGCCGCTTACTTTGATTATGGCGGGGAACTTGGGTAATGCGTTGGATCGCTTGATGGATGCACATGTGACGGATTTTTTATCCTTTCATTTTGGCACTTATTCCTTTGCCATCTTTAATGTAGCGGATATTTGGATTTGCCTTGGCGCTTTGGGCTGTATGATGTTCATTTTTTTAGAATCCAAAGCCCCGATCGAAGATGGAGTGAAAGAATGAAGCATCCGGACGAGTCAGCCTTTGAGTTTGGTTTAGACAGTGAAGCGAAGAAAAAATCTGATGTGATCCAAGTTGAGCTCAGCGCAGGGCGGCTGGATCACAGCCTTTTTCAGGCCCTCAAAGAACGAGGATACGTCTTGAGTCGAGAACGCGTCAAAAAGGTCCTGAAGCAGGGGGGCGTTTCTATCGCTGGGTCCAAGCTGCTCAAGAGTGCGACGGCTGTAGAAGCGGGGCAAATTGCAGAGGTCAATCGGAACTTTTTGACCGCGCATCAGGATGAAATAAATCTTGAGCCTTGGGATACGCCGCTGGATGTTTTATATGAAGATGCAGATCTACTCGTCATCAATAAAGCGCGCGGTATGGTTTGTCATCCCGGCGCAGGTCAGACGGAAGAGACCTTGGTTCAGGCTTTGCTTTTTCACACCCAAGGACAACTCGCCTTGATGGGACAGACTCCTCGACCGGGTATTGTCCACCGTTTAGACAAAGATACCTGTGGTTTGATGCTTGCGGCCAAAAGTGACCGAGCCTATTACGCCTTGACGGAAGCGCTCAAACGCCATGAGATTCGTCGAAGTTACCAGGCGATTTGTGCGGGGCATTTTGATGAAAAAGAAGGTTTTGTCGAGGGGAGAATTGCCCGAGACCCGAAGAATCGACTCAAAATGAGTGTGCAGCCCGACGGAAAGTTTGCCAAGACCCATTTTATCGTGCAACAAAGTACAGCGAAGTGGTCCTGGCTCAAGTTACAACTTGAAACAGGGCGTACCCATCAAATTCGCGTGCATATGGCGGCGATTTCGCATCCATTGCTTGGCGATCAGCTCTATGGGGATCTCGTGTTTTACCTCGAGTGCCAGGATTGGATTTGGAACAGGGGCAGTATCTCGTCTCCCAAGAATTGAGCTTGACACATCCTTTCACAGGGGAATTGATGCATTTTTTGTTGGAGCTGCCCCCCTTTTTTAGGGCCGCACTTCGGGGATTGGGACTTGAAGCTTGAATTTTTGGGCTAAACTCTAGGGCGTGAGATGAGTAGGGGGAAATGATTGAAGATGCGTCAAAATGAAGATCTAAAAGAGAGCAGGCTCAGTGTCTTCGTTTTTGCCTTGATCACGATTCTACTACTCGCTTTTATTGCTTATCGTTTTGGGATGATTGAAAAAGGCCGCGTTAAGAATGTGAATCTAGATGAACTAGAAACAAAATTGAGTCAGTTGCAGTCTGAACATGAGGCGCTCGCTTCGGAAGAAGAACAGCTGATTCAGGCGCGGGCATCGATGGTGGATGAGCTTTTGCATAAAGATCTGAATCGATTGTATTTACCCAAAGAAGAGATGGAGAAGGCCAAAGCGGCTTTGTATCTTTCGGGCTTAGAGCGAGAGCGTGGCTTCGGTTTGAGAATAACGCTGCAAGATGCAGCGGACATCACTTATAACACGGATGAACACGATAAAATTATCCATGATGCCCAGCTGAGATATGTCGTCGAACGACTAAAAACCGATCGCCCATTGGCGATGGCCGTTAATGGTGAGCGCATCGTCAGTACGAGTAAAATTGTCTGTAATGGTCCGACGGTTTTGGTGAATCACAAGCTGAAACCGGCACCTTTTGTTATCGAAGCAATTTATTCGGGTGAAGAAGCCGCAGAAATTGTTTATGCTGATTTACAAAAGGATCAGTACTTGGCGGACTTGAAAACAAAAGGTATTCGGATCGAAATAGAGATGGAGCATATGACCATTGAGCCTTACGATGCGAGTGAATCAGATGAGTTGAGGTCAAGCGATACAGAGTAGATGTGCTATAGATGTACAGATCCAAACTGTGCGATTTAGAGATTGTGGTGGAGAAAGCTCGAGTTGCTCAAAGCAGATGGGTGAACATGAGGTAGATGGGAGAGCTTAAGGCATGGGCAAAGATCGGCCTTTACGGCCAACGAAAGATAGACATAGTCAGAAAACTCATGCGCGGAAAGCGAAGGCACGCCAGCGCTTTCAAGTTTTGAGTTTGAGCTTTTTATGCCTCACTTTAGGCCTTTTGATTGCCCTGCAATTCAAGGCTGTCAGCACAGGGAGCTATCGTGTTTTAGGTGACTCGGCCGCTGAAAAAGAGCTGCGCAGTGAGATCGAAAAACTTCGCGCGCAAAATGCTGACTTGACGCGTTCAGTCCGAGATAAAACTGAAAATTTGAATGCTTTGATTCGCGAACATCAAGGTAATGAGGATCAAGAGCGTCAAATGAAAGTAAAAATGGAGCAAATTAAGCGTTTTGCTGGACTGACGGATGTAACGGGATCCGGTGCAATTTTGACGATTGAGGGGAATAACGCCACGGATATCAGCGCGGAAAACCTAGCCGCCTTGCTCAATGAATTTAAGGCGGGAGGTGTAACGGCTCTATCGGTTAACGGTGAGCGCGTCAGCGCTTTAACCGAAGTGCGTGCAACCGGTGAAGCCTCCCAAAATATCGTGATGAATGGGCGCACGATCTCAAGTGATCACCGATATGAGGTCAGAATGTTGGGCGATGTGACGCAAATAAAAAATGTTTGGCTGATTTTGAGCCCTTTTCGTAACGAGTGGGCACGCTTAGGCCTGACAGCGAATATTGAGTACGTCGATCAATTGACGATCAAAGCCTTGAGAGAGGATAGTCCTGCTTACCAGCAGGCGCTCAGCCGTGGCGCCTCTTGAGTGGCTTCCCCAAGGGGCGCTCATGAGAAAAGAGGAGTTTTGGGGAAAATGGGTGTTCTTGGGAAAAGCTTCTGAAAGACTTTTTGAGAGCGGCTTAAGCGAGGAGAAGTGCGTCAGAAGCTACTAAAATAATAAAAATCGTTTGCAAGCAAGAATCTTGCTCATAATGAGGAGGGCGAATGCAAGTTCATATTGAAGTACCTGACTGGAGCCAGCTGACTGAACTTTTTGGTTCTTTGAATGCGAATGTTCAAGATATTGAGAAAAATCTAAATGTGGCTATTGAGAGTGATGCTCAGGGGGTGGTGATTTCAGGTGAAGCCAATGGTGCCGTCAAAAAAGCGGAAGCGCTGATTCGGCGCATGCTGGGACTTCAAAATAGTGGTCATGCTTTGACGCCACAATTGAGTCAATACCTAGCTCATGAGATGAATGAGGGAAACGAAGCTGTGCTCAACTTTGAACCGGGAATGGTTTGTTTGAATGCGAAAGGACAAGCGGTCCGCACTAAGACGCACGGGCAGACCAACTACGTGGAGACCATTCGAAAGCACGATGTGACCTTTGGTATCGGGCCGGCGGGTACGGGAAAAACCTATCTGGCTGTCGCGCTTGCGGTCAACGCTTTTCGGGCTCATGAAGTGGATCGAATTATTTTGACGCGCCCAGCAGTTGAAGCGGGTGAAAAATTGGGCTTTTTGCCGGGGGATTTGCAAACTAAAGTAGATCCTTATATGCGTCCGCTTTATGATGCCTTACAAGAGATGCTCGGCGCTGAACAGTACTTAAAAAACATGGAGCGCGGCCTGATCGAGGTGTCACCTTTGGCATATATGCGTGGCAGAACCTTGGACAATTCTTTTATTATTTTGGATGAGGCGCAAAATACGACACCTGAACAGATGAAAATGTTTTTGACGCGCATCGGCTTTCATTCTAAAGTTGTGGTGACAGGCGATTTGACACAGATGGATTTAGGCCCCGAAAAACGCTCCGGTTTGCGAGAAGTTCAGCGCATTTTGAAGGGCGTAGAGGGCTTGGCTTTTGTTGAATTGACGGCCAGCGACGTCGTGCGAAATCCGATGGTTCAACGGATTATTGAGGCTTATGACAAGTTTGACGCAAAACTTAAAAATAAAGCTGCTCGCTAAGTTGAGGAATTTGAGACTGGGCGTCGCCTTTGTGCTGGCCATTGGCTTCTTGCTGATTGCTTTTGGCTTGATTTATGAGCGCGCAAAACCGACTCGATACAACCTATCTATTTCCTCTATTTCTGATGTGGATGTGACGGCGGTCAGAGATGTGCCAGATTGGGTTGAGACTCGAGCTAAAGCGAGCCAAGCTGCGGCTTCAGTGCCTTCGGTCTTTGTCCGTTCAGATCGTTTGTCTGCACAATACTTGCAAGAGCTCGAGCTTCGATTAAGCTCGATGGATCAGGCGCGTGAAAATTGGTTGAATGCGGATCGAAGAATCCGAGAGACGAATCACGCTGAGGCGAGAGAGCAAGCTGAGGCGAGAGAGCAAGCTGAGGAGAAGAAGACCTATACGGCTGAAACGAAGTCCGAGGCACAAGCACTGGATTCGAATCAGCAGATTTTGTCCAGCCAAAGTCGCGCCGGTTTTGCCGCTTCACTTCAATATATTTTTAGATCAGACAAGGCGTCGCTCATCAGCGATGAGAGTGCACAGGCCTTGGCTCAAGCACCGACTTCAATCTACAACCTTTATCGAAATACACTTTTTGAGACTGCGACTGAAATCTTACAACACGATATTGCCGATCAAAATCTTTCTACTTTGATTCAGCAAAATGAAGGTAGAATCGAACAAGCTTTAGGTGCGTACCCCTTATTAGTCGAGTCGATACAACCGATTTTGCAGGCTTATCTTGGCCCGAACCTAGAACTCGATAGTCGTGCGACGGAAGCGGGACGCAGGCAGGCCATGCAAGAAGTTATGGATCATCCGGTTATGGTTGCGCGCGGGAGCAAAATCGTGACAGCCGGACAAGTGGTCAGTGAAGCACAGTATGAAATGCTGAAACAGTTGGACTTGTTAGATATAGGGCAACCAGACGACCGTTTCTCTGTAGGCCTCTTTTTGCCGCTCATGCTTTTGACGCTTTTTGCGCTTGTTTATCTCAAGATCGCTGAACCTTCGCTCTTGCGCGATGCTAAATCTATTTTTGCCATCAGCTTGACGGCCTTGATCACGGTTGTTTCTGAATACTATGTTATGTCTTATTCAGGATACGCTTGCACCGTGGCCTTTTTCTCAATCATCGTGACGACTTTCCATGGCTTTCAGACGGGATTCGTTCTGTCGAGCCTTTTGTCGGTCATGATTGCCTTGATGAATTTTGGCGATTCTTCGACGCTGCTTCTTTTGTTCTTTGTCGCTTGGGTGAGTGCGGCGGTGGTTTGGAATAATCGTTATGGAGGGAACAGCGTACGGATTCTCACGATGGCGATCTTATCTGCGGCGCTGATTGCTTTTGCGCTCGGTCTGCTTCAGCGTTTGGCTTTGTCTGAGTTCTTGATTAACGCAGTGGTCGCGGCGTCAAGTTCAGCCTTGTCTGCGATGGTGGCGATCGGCTTTATGCCTATTTTGGAGGCCTTTGAATCAAAGGTTACGCCGATGCATTTGGCTCATTTATCCCATCAAGGGAGTCCGCTTTTGCGCCGTTTGTTTTTGGAAGCTCCAGGGACGAACCAGCATTCCATGATGGTGGCGAACTTGGCTGAAGCGGGCGCTGAGGCGATAGGTGCGGATTCGCTCTTTTGTCGCGTTGCAAGCTATTATCACGATATTGGAAAATTAGAGAATCCCTTGATGTTTACGGAAAATCAGTTGGGGATCAATCCGCATGACCAATTGACGCCGCAAGAGAGTTATCAGGCGATTGTCAACCATGTTGAAGCGGGCCTGAATATTGGCAAGCGCTATCATTTGCCGGCGCCCATTTTGGACATCATTCGTGAGCATCACGGAACGACAGTTCTTTATTATTTTTACAATAAAGCCTGTCAGATTGCAGAAGAAAAGGGTGAAGATGCGCCGAATATGGATGACTTCCGTTACCCTTACCGCGTGCCTCAAACCAAAGAAGCGGGAATTATCATGCTTGCTGACACACTTGAAGCAGCCGCACGTTCTTTGCATGTCAGTGATGTAGATGAGGTGCGCAAATTGAGCCGTAAATTATTGCGCCAAAAGAACGAGCAAGAACAATTAATTCGATCAAAACTCTCCTATGCAGAGGTCGAACGTGTTTTAGACGCCTTTGCCCGCTGC
>JAEWGS010000030.1 GCA_023388205.1 Bacillota bacterium | reverse complement strand
CCTTAGGCGCACTCCTTGGTCCGAAGACGAAGTTGCTTGCAGTGGCGCATCAGACGAATGTGATGGGCGCACTGAATCCTTTGAAGACTTTGGCAGATTTGGTTCACGCTCAATCGTCTGCTTTACTTTTGGTTGACGGAGCTCAGGGCATCGTCCATGAACGTGTGAACGTCAAGGCGAGCGGCGTGGACTTTTACTGCTTTAGTGCACATAAACTTTACGGCCCGACCGGCTTGGGCTTTTTCTACGGGAAAAGAGCCTTGCTTGAGCAGATGCCTCCTGTTGAAATGGGCGGAGAGATGATTGAGACGGTGGATGTGTACGACACGAGCTTTGCCCCGATTCCTGCGAAATTTGAAGCGGGGACCTTGCCGGTGATGGAGCTGATTACCTTCTCTGCGTCCCTAAAGTATTTGGAGCAAGTTGGTTTTGAGTACACGCAAAAACGGACTGCGCAACTGGCCTTGCTGGCTCTAGAGGGCTTGAAGCGACTGGGCAACATCGAAATTTACAACGAAGCGAATGTGGCGACGAGTGGTTTGATCACTTTCAATGTCAAAGGGGTTCATCCGCATGATGCAGCGACCGTTTACGATCAAGCAGGCGTTGCTTTACGTGCAGGTCATCACTGTGCTCAACGCTGCATGGCGTGGTTGAAGCAAAAAGCGACCTTGCGTGCGAGTTTTGCCTTTTACTGCGATGAAAATGACGTGGATCGCTTTGTGGAGACGAGTCGAAAGGCGGGTGATTACCTTGACATCTTCTTCTAAACCTCAATTTAGCGCTGAGGATCAAGAAATATTTAAGGATATTATCAAGGACCATTATCAGTATCCTCGCCACCACGTGTTGACTGAAGATCCCGATTATTACACCGTACACCTGAAGAACCCTTCTTGCGGAGATGATCTGACGGTGCAGGTGCTATTTGAGGGGGATCGAATCAAAGATATTCGTCAAAAGGGTGAGGGCTGTTCAATTTGTTGTTCTTCCGCATCGATGATGTCTGAAATTTGCCTCAATCACACCGTTCATGAGGCGGCACAAAAAGTGCAGGACTTTAGACAGATGGTTTCGGGCGAGGCCTATGATCCAGAAAATTTAGGTGAAGCTTTGGCGCTTAATGGTGTCGTCAAAGTGCCTCCGAGAATTAAATGCGCCACCTTGGCTTGGCTGGCGCTTGATCAAGCGATGAAACAGGAAGCCAAGCAACTGAACTTATCGACAGAAGACGGAGAACGCGTCCAGGCCAGTGACGCGAAGGAGGAAAAGCATGAGTGATAAGAATGAGACGAGAGAGCGTTATTCGCAGGCAAAGCGACTTGCAGAGAGCCAAAGCTTAGAAGAGGCTAACGCGATTTCTCAAGAATATAAATACGGTTTTCGTGATGAGGTCGAAGCGGTCTTCAAGACAGAGCGTGGCTTGAGCGAAGCTGTGGTGCGTCAGATCAGCGCAGCCAAAAATGAACCCGAGTGGATGCTCGAATTTCGCTTAAAGGCGCTGGAGCAGTTTAACCGCATGCCGCTCCCGTCTTGGGGGCCTGACTTGAGCGTGGTGGATTTCAACTCGTTTTACTACTATTTCAATCCGGCTGAGCGACGTGGCGTTGAAAGCTGGGACGAGGTGCCCGATAAGATCAAAGACACCTTTGAAAAATTGGGTATTCCAGAAGCCGAACGCAAGTATTTGGCGGGCGTGTCGACGCAGTACGAGTCCGAAGTGGTGTACAACAAGATCCACGATGAGCTCAAAGAAAAGGGCGTAATCTTCCTCGATACAGACAGCGGTCTTCGCGAACATGAGGAGCTTTTTAGACAGTACTTTGGGAAGCTTGTGCCTCCGGCAGACAATAAGCTGGCCGCATTGAATTCAGCTTGCTGGTCGGGCGGATCCTTTATCTACGTTCCCAAGGGGGTTAAACTTGACCAACCTTTGCAATCTTATTTCCGCATTAACTCCGAGCAGATGGGACAGTTTGAGCGCACTTTGATTATTGTGGATGACGAGGCTGATCTGCACTATATCGAGGGCTGTACAGCACCTAAATATTCGACAGACTCTTTGCACTCAGGGGTCATTGAGATTTTTGTCGGTAAAAAGGCGCGCTGCCGCTACACGACGATCCAGAACTGGTCGGATAACGTGTTAAACCTCGTCACGCAGCGTTCGATCGTCGACGATTACGGATCGATGGAATGGGTCGACGGGAATATCGGTGCGAGAACAACGATGAAATACCCCGCTTGCTATCTCAAAGGTGAGGGCGCTCAGGGGACGGTGATTTCGGTGGCTGTGGCGAACGAAGGTCAGCATCAAGACAGTGGTGCACGCATGATTCACATGGGCAAGAACACGACTTCTTCAATCATCAGCAAGTCCATCTCGCGAAATGGCGGAAACGCCACTTATCGCGGAACCGTAGATCATGGTCCACAGGCGACTGGTGCCAAGACGCACGTTGAATGCGACACGCTGATCATCGATGAAAAGAGTAAGTCAGATACGATTCCGACCAATCGCATTCGCAATGGCTCAAGCACTTTGGAGCA
>JAEWGS010000079.1 GCA_023388205.1 Bacillota bacterium | reverse complement strand
GCTCATAGTGATGATCCTTTTGATTCGCGCCCACGATGAAGTTCGCCATCACCGTCACGCTCTGATCCAAAATCACAGGGATTTTTAATCCCACAGGACCGGCAAAGCCCACGGGCGCGCCCGTCACCTCTTCGACCAATGCCGCATCCGCCAAGTTCACTTCCGTCGCTTGCAAAAGCTTTTGCAACTTCGTTTCATTGACTTCGTGGTCGCCTCTCACACAGACCGCATAGGCTTTTCCATCGATTTCATAAATGAGCGTTTTGACAAAGGCTTTCGCATCTTTGCCAAAAAAGGCCGCCACCTCTTCGATCGTCTTCGCCTTGGGCGTTTCCACGAGATTCAAGCTCAGATGTTCTTCGTTTGAGGCTTCTTCTTCCAAAACGCAAGCGGCCACTTCCAGATTCTTCGCATAACCTGACTGATCTTCTAAGACCAAAACATCTTCGCCCACTTCGCTGAGCGCTTGGAATTCTTCCGAAAGCAAACCGCCCATGATGCCCGTGTCGGCTTTGACAATGACATAGTTCAAGCCCATGCGATCAAAGCTTCTGCGATACGCCTCAAAGACAGCTTGATATTGCTGATCGAGCCCCTCTAAATCCGCATCGAAGGTATAGGCATCTTTCATCACAAACTCACGCACGCGAATGAGCCCAAAGCGAGGCCTCGGTTCGTCGCGAAACTTCGTCTGAAATTGATATAGATTCAGAGGCAAATTTTTGTAAGAACGCACCGCCATCCGCGCAGCATCTGCAAAGAGTTCTTCATGCGTCGGCGCCAAAACAAAGGGCTTATCGAAACGATCTTTGAGCGCAAACATCGAAGAGCCAAAACCCGCACGACGCCCAGAGGCCACATAAACTTCTTCGGGCAAAAGCGAGGGCATCGTCAGCTCCTGAGCCCCGATCGCATTCATCTCTTCACGAATAATCGAGATGATATTTTGCAGCGCCATATGCCCCAAGGGCATCATCATATAAACACCCGACGAGCTCTTTCGGATCATCCCCGCGCGGACCAACAAATTACCGCCCGCAGATTCCTCGTCTCTGGCATCTTCTCTCAAAGTATAAAAAAACGAATGTTTTAATCTCATGTGCTTTTCCTCTTCCTTCTCTTTCTCGTCCGCTTTTGGCATCTCTCAGCAGCTCTTTAGCCAAGCCCTCAATGAAACGACTCAACGAAACAACTCACCGAAGCAACTCACCGAAAGGCCTCGCCACTAAAAAGCCTCGTCATCAATTTGATTAAGCACCGCTTGGCAGCTTTGGGCCACTTCAGCCACCGTCCCGTCTTCAAAGGGTGTCGTCAAGCCAGCGCGCTTCACCAAAGTCACGAAATCAAAGCGTCCTCCATCTTCGCACAAACGCACATACGATTTGAGCGCCGCTTCACGGTTTTCGCAAGACCACTTCCAATATTGTAAGGCCACTATTTGCGCCAAAGTATAGTCGATGTAATAAAACGGATGCGAGAAAATATGGCTTTGACGATGCCAGAAGGCGCCTCTTTCTAAATGCTCAAATCCCTCGTAATTGAGATATGGACGATATTTTTTCTCGATCTCATGCCATTTTGCCTTTCGCTCTTCGGGGGTCGCCTGAGGATTCGCGTAGACATAATGCTGGAACTCGTCGACCGTCACGCCGTAAGGAATGAAGGTCAGCGCACCACTTAAGTGTGAAAACTTAAACTTTTCCGTTTGTTCTTTGAAAAAGCGCTCCATGTAAGGCCAGGTCAAAAACTCCATCGACATGGAATGAATCTCACAGGCCTCCAAAGTTGGACTCAAATCCGACAGCGTTCGGTTATTGCGCGACATATATCCCTGAAAGCAATGCCCCGCCTCATGCGTCATGACTTCGATATCGTGCTGCGTCCCATTAAAATTCGCAAAAAGAAAGGGCACCCCGTAATCCATCAGCATCGTCATGTAACCGCCGCCATGCTTGCCTTTTTTGGCGAGTAGATCCATCAGGCCATTTTCTCGCATCATCCGGAACATCTCACCCGTCTGAGGCATCAAGTCATCATACATCAGCCCCGCTTCTTCAACGATCTCATCAGGCGTTCCCACAGGTTTCGCATTACCCGTCTTGTAGCTCAAAGTGCCATCAATATATCTAAAGGTCTCTGGAGATAAGCCAATTCGCTTCGCATGACGCGCCGCCAACTGGGTCGTGTAAGGCACCAGATCTCTCAAAATTTGATCACGATAAGCTTGCACTTCTTTGGGCCCATAGGTCGTTCTTCCCAAACGCAAATAAGCCACTTCGATAAAATTCTCAAAACCTAATTTTTGCGCAATGCGGTGGCGCACTTGAACCAGCTGATCATAAAGCTCGTCGAATTTTTTCTCCTGTGCAAGGAAAAAGGCCTCTCGCGCTTCATGCCCTTTGCGGCGTTCTTCGCGATCCGTCGACTGCAAGGGATGCACAAACTGAGACAAGGCGTAACGCTGACCTTCATACTCAATTTCCCCATTGGCCAAGAGGTTTTCATACTCATTGACCAAGCGATCTTCCAGGGTCAAATCCTCAAGAATTTCGGGAGAAATAATCCTCAACTTGCACTTGTGCTGGTTGATCGTTTCTGTACCCAATTCTGCTTCTAGCTCCTTGAGCCAAGGACTTTCGAGAAGCACTTTGTAAAAGCGGCTGCTCGCAAGGGCCAGATGCGGCATGTCCTCTTCAAAATAAGCTTTTTCAGCTTTGTAAAATTCATCTGTAGAATCGATGCTGTGGCGCACCTGAACCAAGGTTTCCAACGTATTCATATGCGCTTGCAGCACTTCGATTTCATTGTATAAGCGAATCTGTTCTTGAACATTCGGGGCCGCTTCAAAGGCCTGAGTCATCTCTTCTAACGCTTTTGCCTTCGCTTTGAGATCTGGACGTTCATAAGGCATCTGATCAAAAGGCAATAATTTTTTGTACTCAAAGTGCATGATCTACTCTCCTTTTAAGCATGACTTTCAATGAATCATGACTTTCAATTCAATAGGACTTCCAAAGTTTCGCTCTTTCGTTGCTTGCTTTTTCGCTTTAGCTTTTTGAATCCTTATTCTTTGGGCAATGCAGGCCCGATGATCTCTTCTCCATTTTGATTCGTTTCTGTCGGAAGCGGTAAAACGATCGGTCGTTCTTCTTCATTATAGTTTTGAACATCTGTCGTTTTCTTCCATGAATCAGGCAAGTGAACGTAATTTTTGAGCTCAAAACCATTGAGGGTATTTTGCTCCATCAACACATTCGTCCGTTCTTTGGACGCCCCAATTTCATTCGTAAAGTTTTCCGCCTCATAAGCTGCAGGATCTTGCAGCGCCGCTTCAACCGGGGTCACACTGTTTAAGTTCATATCATAGCCAATATTTTCTTTTTTACAGTATGTCGCAATATATCCCGCTTCGACCAATTTCACCGCTTGCCCGGGCGCTTTTTCATAACGAGCCACTGCCAAAATACCGTCTTCACAGCGACCATTCGAATCACCGATCGAATAATATTGATCAGACACGATATTCCCCACAGAATAGAAACAAAGCATCTGATGCGATCCATCTTGAGATGAAATCATCCGAACCGGCCAAACGACGTGAGGACCACAATTGAGGGCCAAATCGCAACCCGCATCAGCCAAAGTTTGCGAATAGATCTGAGAAAAATCATCTTCGCTTTCCAAATATTCCGTCCCCCAATGCATACAGAAAACAACCAGTTCTGCACCCGCTTCTCGCATCTGTCTCACGCGCTCTTTGATCCGCTCTTGATCCTGCGAAATGTATTCCGGCTCCTGTGAGAAAGTATCAATTCGGGGCTCAATCGACTTGGGAATGGGAATGCCATTGATCGCACGATGTTCCCCTAAACGCACCGTTTCATAGCTAAAGGCGCTGATCCCAACCACGATACCGTTGATCTTCTTGAGTACAAAAGTCGGCTCTTCATCTGTGAGTCGCCCGCCCACCGTCTCAACGCCGTGATCTTGCAAAACCTGAATGGTGCGCAAGAAGCCTTCTTCTCCGCGATCCATCATATGATTGTTGCTCGTGACCGCCATATCAAAGCCCGCGGAATGAATCGCCTTGGCCACGGTATCTGGCGCGGAAAAAAGCGGATAGCCGGTATAAGGCGGCCCAGCCAAAGTGCCTTCCATATCGCAGATGCTATAGTCGAGTTTCGCAAGTTCCGGCGCAAGGTAGCGGAACATATAATCGTAGTCGCTGTTTCCCTCTGCATCAAAACCGCCGTTAAGCACCGACGAATGCATCAACACTTCACCAACGGCACCGATGGTGACGGTATGCGTTTCCTGATCTTCAGGTCGCCTTCCGTCGTTGTAATAAATAATCTGTCGCTTTGCTTTCGTTTGCGCTGGCTGCTTGTCCAGTTGGCTGGCGTGATTGCCTTCGCTTGACGTTCGCGCTTCACCTTCCGTATCAGAAGCACGGACCGCTTCAACTTCAGAAGTTAGCTCTGGAATATAAGGCAAAGATCCTGAATCTGTCTGTTCTTCTGCCCGCACAGGGACTTGAAGCTCCTGCCCCAAGCAAAAGCAGAACAAAAATAAGCTGAGCAAAAATAGTGCGCTCATTGCCTTTCGCCTGCAGCTCACTTTTGATTTTTTCTTTTGTTTCTCGCTAATGATCCCTTTCATATCCTAATCCTTTAGCCGCCCTCACCTCTTCTGAATTCTATAGTTTAACGATTCCGCCGCTTCATCGCATAAAAAAAGACGCTTTAATTTTTCGCAAAAGACTTCGAAAGAGAGAAAAGCACCCTCTTCACAAAGAAGGTGCTCCATTTTAAGATGCTCTATTTTCTTAATCGCAAGGTCCAAAGATCCTACGTTTTTTGCTTGACGTACACGCTCAATGCGCCTCAAACAAAAAGGCATCGGTCAATTGACTCAGCATTTCACTGAAGCTCGGATGCGGGCGAATGACAGCCGCAAGCCCTTTGACATCAAGATGTTGGCTCATCGCTGCAGCAATCTCTGAAATTAAATCGCTCGCTCTTTCACAACACAAAGTCGCACCCAAGATTTTCAAGCTGCCCTCTTCATAGATCAGCTCTAAAAAACCACGCTCTGCATTTTCGATCAAACTCTTGCCATTAACATTCGTATAAAGATGCAAGCTGTTCGCTTCAATCCCGCGCGCCTTCGCCTGCTCCAAGGTGAGACCGCAAAAGCCCAATTCTGGATGAGTGTAAACGGCAGCTGGGATCACATCCAACTGCAAATTGCGCTTTTGTCCGAGACAGGCCTGCAAAAAGTCCTTGCCTTCTGCCTCCGCCGCGTGCGCCAAAAGTTTCGTCCCGAAACGCACATCGCCGATCGCATAGAGACCTGGCACCGAGCTCTCGTAATGTTCATCACAGACAACCAAGCCCCGTTCCATCTTAAGATCCAGTGCCGGATCCACCGCTGCTTCAACTTGAGCTTTTCGACCTGTCGCAATCAGCACCAAATCCACATCAAGCGTCTGCATCGGCCCCTTTTCTCCGCCTTCTTGCTTCGGCCTTTTTCTGAAACTCAAGCTGAGCTGTTCGCCTTGTTCTGAAATCGCTTCAACTTCGACCGATGTGTTGAATTTGACGCCACGACGCTTATAAATGCGCTCGAGCGTTTTCCCTGCTTCAGGGGAAGCTTGCGCCAAAGTGGACGGCAAAAACTCAAAGACCTGCACTTCTGAACCCAAATCAGAGAAAAAAGACATGAATTCCATACCGATCACACCGCCGCCAATCACCGCGACGCGCTTGGGCAAACTCAATGTGCCATCCTCTTTTTTGAGCCAGCGCTTTTCACCTTCATTCAAAAGATCGTCACTGCTGACGACTCGCGGATGCGTCAACATGGGAACAAAGGCGGCCGGAACAGCGGGCGCACCCCCTACAGCCAAGACGATTCGTTTCGCTTCGAGGCGTTGCACAGGCGCGGTTTTTTCTTCGCTTTCTGCTTCAATGTGCACGACACTTGCGTCATTTACATCGTTTGCATCATTTGCGTCATTTCGAAGCGCCACTTCGACGACGCCTGGCGCGACAACCTTGGCAAAACCATAGATCAACGCCACGCCATTTGCC
>JAEWGS010000050.1 GCA_023388205.1 Bacillota bacterium | reverse complement strand
GTCAATTACGAAGAGAGAGTCGCGCGGTGCGGAATACGTTCGCCAGTGAGCAGTGAATCGTGAGCCGTGAGCAGCGAGGAAAGCTAAGCCCGGATGACGACAGATTTTGAAAAAAGCATTACTTCGTAGAACGTATTTAGTGGACTGAGGGATCCTGATGAGAGACCTGAAGAGGCCCTGCGTGGAGACCTGAGGATGCCCTGCGTGGAGAGCTACGGAACCTCATGAGCCAATTGGTGTACTAGGATTTTTTTTAGAAGCCTTCCGAATAGGGAGGCTTCTTTCGTTAGAGAAGCCCAAAAGCAAAGTCAATAAATATAAAAAAAATAAAGAAAGGGCAGAAAAAGCGCCCAATCCCAACGAATTCCCTCAAATGAGACGGATATTTGAAGAATTCGAGAAACTTTTGAAAAAAGCGTGATAACATAATAAGAACCTTGGCATGGAGATGCCGATCAACTTATTTGAGGAGGTTGAAGATGTATAAACGTGCATTAAGTCTCTTGCTCAGTCTTGGACTTGGTTGCGGTGTTTTCTTCACTGCTCCGGCGAGTTTCGTCGCTGCGGAAGAAAGCGCGAGCAGCTCTTCATCTGAAACAGAGGAAGGCAGCTCGGAGGGCACCTCGGAAGCAGCTACAGAATCTGCCACAGAAGCGGCAGAAGAGAGCGGCGAGTCAGAGGCTGGAACGGAGCCGGTTGCGGGCGAATTCTCGGAAGCGGATTCACAAGAGAACCAGTATACCTATCACGATTACAGCACAGCGACGCCTTTGAACTGGAACCCCCACACCTGGGAAATGAGCGACGAAGGCTCGATGATTGACCTCTTGAGCGATTCCTTCGTTACTGCGGTTGCGACGGATGATGAAAATACATCCTTCGAATTCCAGTTCTCGATGGCTGAAGCTTACGATGACGTTACCAAGGACTTCGAAGAAAAAGAGAAGTACGGTATCAAGGATGGCGAAGAAGGTCGTGTCTGGCGCATTAAGTTGCGTAACGATTTGAAGTTCCAAGATGGGACACCGATCGATGCGAACACCTTTGAAGAATCCTTGAAACTTTTGCTTGACCCGGCTCGTAAGAACTATCGTTCGAACAGCTTCCGTCAGGCGGACTATGAATTGGTGAACGCCAATGCTTACTTCGAAAACGACAAAGCGGGACAAGACCGCTATGCGGCTGTGGCGAAGGGCGAAGACGATAAGTACGTTGAGGGTGACGGCACTTTGTATGTCAACCTCAAAGAGAACACCACCTTCTTCGGTGGCCCTGCTAAGAAGTACTACGAGAGCGAAGACACCAAGGCGAACTTCACGGTCAACGGTAAGGATCTTTATGAAGCTTACGGTGACTACACCGAGTTGACGGATGAAATCAAAGAAGAGCTCACCCAGTTGGCCAAGAACTTCGGCGATGACTCCGAAGAAGCATATAAGGAATTCTGCTTCTATAAGGATGGTAAGTACGAAGAGATGAGCTGGGACAACGTCGGTTTCCACAAAGTCGATGACTTGACCTTCGATTTGATCTTCGTGAACCCCTTCTCCAAGTTCTATGCGTTCACGGCGGTTGATCCTACGGGCATCCTCGTTAAGCCGGAACTTTACACCAGCTTGGAAGAGAAGAAGGGTGACTTGCTTGCAACGACCTACGGTACGGATCTCAACAGCTCCATCGCCTATGGTCCTTACAAGATGACCTACTTCGAAAAAGATAAGCAAGTGATCTTTGAGCGCAATGAGAATTGGTGGGGTTATAAGTCCGATCAGTTCAAGGATCAGTATCAGATGACCCGCTACGTCATCGATATCGTTCCGGAATACAACACCCGCAAGCAGCTGTTCTTGCAAGGTAAGTTGGATTCTCTCAGCCTGCAAAACGAAGATATGGCGCAGTATGGTCAGTCCGATCGTCTTTATAAGACGCCTCAGACCTACACCTTCCGTTTCATCTTTGCTTCGGATCTCAACAGCTTGAAGGCGCTGGAGCAAGAAGCTGGCGAAGGCAACAAGCGCATTCTGCACTATGACAGCTTCCGTAAGGGCATCTCGCTCGCCATGGACCGTCAGCGTTTCTGTAGTGAAGCGACGCCGGGTTACATCCCGAACTTCGGTCTCTTGAGCCCGCAGATGTACTACGACATTGAGCATGATCCGGATAGCTCCTACCGTAATTCGGATGCAGCGAAGGCCGCCATTTGTGAGCTGTATGGTATGGAATATGGCGAAGGCAAACAGTTCGCGACTTTGGAAGAAGCTTACGAAGCGATCAACGGCTATGACGTTGAAGAAGCGAAGAAAGCCTTTACTGAAGCTTACGAGCAAGCCAAAGCTGATGGAAACTACACCGATGGTCAGAAGATTGAAATCCGCGTGATGACCGGTCCGAATGCCTCCTTGGCGCCTGACTTGACCCGTCAGAACGAAATGATGAATGAGTTCTTGCGTGATGCGACGGTGGGCACGCCGCTTGAAGGCCTCGTCTCAATGACCTACATGGGTGGTGACCCTGACCGTTATAAGAGTGTTGCCGAGGGTCGTGTCGAAGCGATCACCGGTGCCTGGGGTGGTGCTGCGTTCTACGCACTCCGTAACATGTCGGTTTACGTCAGCCCGAAATACCAAGGCGATCTCGCTGGGATCCATGAGAGCAATGGTTGGGATCCGCGCAAAGTCGACCTCGAATTGACTTATGACTTCGATGGCGATGGCAAGGAAGAGACCATGACGAAGAACCTCGAAGACTGGCTCTGGTATGAGCTCGATATCAACGAACCGGTCTATAAGAATACGGCGGCCCGTCTCTACATCGTGTCTCAGCTTGAAAAGACAGTCCTTGAAGGCTATCACGCAGTCCCGTACGGTACGTACGTTACGGCCAGCTTGCTCAGCAAGAAAGTCGAGTACAAGTACCAGAACTACAACATCATGACGGGTTACGGCGGTACGCGTTTCATCACATTCAACTACGACGATAAGGGTTGGGTTGAATACGTCAAATCTCAGGGCGGCTCGCTGAATTACGAGTAATCGTTCTCTGTAAGTGCTTTGTATGATTGGCAACGAAGCGGGGGGCTTCCTCCGCTTCGTTTTGCCATTGTAAGGAATTGCCTATGTATATGTTTAAGTACGTCATGAAACGTATCGGGCTGATGCTCTTGATCACGTTTTGCATCATGACGATCTCATTTGTACTGATTAAGCTTTTGCAACCTGAGGTCACTCAGATGGGTGCACAAGCTAAGTTGGAGTTAGCTCGACGCGAGGCTCTCGGATATAACAAACCGATTCTTGAGCAGTACGCGATCTATTTGAAGAACTTTTTCACCAATGGAGAGCTCGGAGTTTCTTGGCGCATCGACTACATGAAACCGGTTGGTGCACTGATGGTTTCTCGTATGGCTCCGACCTTGATCTTAAATATCATTTCTATTTTGATTTCGGTTCCTCTGGGGATTTTGTTCGGAATTTGGGCGGCGTTGAAGAAAAATAAAGCGACCGACCATACCATTTCGGTCGCGGTTATGATTTTCATTTCTGTGCCGTCTTACGTTGTTGCTTTCTTGCTTCAGTACATCTTGGGCTTCAAACTGGGCATTTTCCCTCTGGTCGCTGCATCCTTGAATGATGCAGGGGGGTCATGGCTTTCACCCGTCATGATCCATTCATTGGTCATGCCAATTTTGTCCTTGTCTTTCGGCTCGATCGCGGGCTTCGCGCGCTTTACCCGTGCGGAGCTGACGGAGTGTCTGACTTCTGAGTACATGCTTTTGGCGCGTACTAAAGGTCTGACGCGCGCGCAAGCGACGCGAAAGCATGCGCTCAAAAATGCGATGGTGCCCATTCTTCCGATGATTATTGCGACTTTGTCTTCACTCTTTGGCGGCGCAATGATTACCGAGCAGATTTTCGCCATCAACGGCATGGGCTCTTTGATGATTAGGGCGATTTCGCTCTTGGACTACGATGTCTTTGTCGGGGCGACCATGTTCTACACCTTAATCGGTCTGTCCGCTTCTTTGTTGGTGGATTTGAGCTACGGATTCCTTGATCCGAGAATTCGAATGGGGGCGCGCTGATGAACGACGAAAGATTCAAAAATCTCAAAAGAGAAGACTTTGCGCTCGCTCAAAGCGGCGTAGAAATTCATGATGAAAAACTTGGGACGAAGTCTTTGACTTACTTCCAAGATGCGATGGTGCGCTTCCGTAAAAATAAAGCTTCCGTCATCGGAACTTACGTTATTTTGGTGGTCTTAATTTATGCCATCATCGCTCCGTTTTTGTCCCCCTTTACGGTGAGTGATACAGACGGTAACTATTCGCGTGTGCGTCCGAAAATCAAAGCTTTTGAGCGTTCTGGATTTTGGGATGGTTCACGTAAGCAGCTGATGAACAATCGCTACTTTTATTACACCTTGGGGATCGGGATTGCAGCTGAGGACAAGGAAGGCAAAGGCCTTACGGATCCGGAACTGGGTTATAAGAGCCCCTTTACGCCGGTTAATGTCGCGAAGAAGTTGACGGCCGCTGAACTCGCAGAAGAGGCGGACAGCGGTTCTGTGGACGGTGAAGTTTTGGCCGAAGCGAAGAAGGAAGCTGAGAAAGAAGCAAAAGCCTCCAGCGCAAGCCAAGAAACCAAGGCGAGTGAGAAAAAGGAATCCGATGCGAAACGGGCGTCTCAAAATACGACGGGTTTTTCCTTTAATTGGAATAAGCCTAAAAGTGGTGACAAGAAAAAAGCGAAACCGGTTGTCAAAAAGGAAGCTCCAAACCAGTATTACAGCACGAGAATTGACTCGTATTACATGGTGGGATTCCGTTATGTGAACGTCAGCCAAGAAGAATATGACAAGATTCGTGCCTGGGAGCAAGAACACAATACTCAGGTGATTTATCCTCAGGTCAACAATTCGGTGAAATTCTTCAACGCGGATAGCAAAAACGACGCCAACTACTGGTACTTGCACGATCGTCGCGGTAATCCTGTCGACGAAGATGGGCAGCCCCTCAGTGTTGAAGAGTTGGAGCAGGGGAAATTGGTTCCGACTTACTTGAAGAACGCTCAAGGTGAGGTCCAGTTCTTCCGTCCGCGTTCGCGCTCGATGAAAGAAATTCGTGTGCTCTATTACAACTACTACTTGTACAAAAATGGTCATGGTCCGGAGCACATCATTGGTGCTGATGGCGTAGGCTATGACATCTGGGTGCGTATGGCTTCCGGTGTGCGCCTCTCCATTTTGTTGGCCATTTTCGTTTCTGTGATCAACTTTGTTTTAGGTGCGCTTTATGGTGCGCTCGAAGGTTACTACGGTGGCTGGGTGGACCTCTTGTTGGAGCGTATCTCAGATATCCTGTCGGGGATTCCTTTTATCGTGGTGACCACGCTCTTCCAGTTGCACTTGGTGCAAAAAGGTAAGGTTACCGTTTTTACAGGCTTGCTCTTTGCTTTCTGTTTGACGGGCTGGATTGGTACGGCTTACCGTGTGCGTACTCAGTTCTACCGCTTTAAGAAAGAAGAGTACGTGCTCGCGGCGCGAACCATGGGGGCGCGCGATACACGACTGATGTTCAAACATATTTTCCCGAACGCCATTGGTACGATTATTACTTCGGCTGCTTTGACCATCCCGGGCGTCATTATGAGTGAGTCTTCGCTGTCCTATTTGGGCATTGTGAACTTCAACTCCTCGACGATGACTTCGTTGGGTACGATTTTGGCAAACGGTAAGTTGTACATGGTGACTGATCCGCATATCTTGTTCTGGCCGTCCTTGGTGATTTCACTGATGATGATCGCCTTCAATCTGTTTGGGAATGGCTTGCGTGACGCCTTTAACCCGTCATTGAGAGGAGCGGATGAGTAATGGCAGAGAAACTAAGAGTTGATGATTTAAGAATTTCCTTCTGGACCTCCGATGGCTTTGTTCGTGCGGTGCGCGGCGTTGATTTTTCGATCCAAGAAGGTGAGAGTCTTGCGATCGTAGGTGAGTCTGGATCAGGTAAATCGGTCACGGCCAAGGCGATAATGGGCATCTTGGCGGGCAATGCGCGCGTCGATCATGGGAAGATTCTTTATAACGGAATGGATCTTTTGAAGATCCCAGAAGAAACCTTTCACACACTCCGCGGCAACAACGTGTCGATGATCTTCCAAGATCCTTTGTCGAGCTTGAACCCGATCGTTCGCATCGGTAAGCAAATCGTTGAGGCGATGATGGCGAATAATAAGATGCGTCGCCGTCAAGCGGAAAACAATTACAAAGAAATCAGCAAGTACTTGGTCGAGTTTTACGCTGAGGCGCTGATGGAAGAAGGCAAGAGTGCGGAAGAAGCGAATCACATCGCTAAAAAAGAAATGAATCAATTCTTTGATCTTCTCAAGAGCACTGGCAAGCTGTCCAAAAGTTATAACAGCGCGTATGAATCGGGTCGTATCCTCAAGGATCATTTGTCTGATGCGAAGATTCAGTTGCTGCACGGAACTTTGGACAAGTACAAAACTTCGGCAAAAGAAATTGCGCGTTTAAGCAAGACTGAAAGCGATGCGCTTTTCTTCGATTGGCGAAAAGAGTTTGCGGAGACCTTTGATCAGATCCAGGTGATGAAGCAAGCCAAGGACTTTGATCAGAATGAAGCGAAACAAAGCCTCGGGGCAAAGATTGATCAACTGCTCGAACGTTTGGACCAGCGCTTGAATCAAGAGACGCCGGATTTCCTAGCTTTGACCTATGCGAAAGAAAACGCTGATTTTGACTTCGGATCCACGCCGGAGATTCATGAGCTCAACGAACGCGCACAGGCTAAATTCAAAGACAACTATGAGCATTTGATTCACATCGTCGCTCAAGCGCTGAAGACATCCGCCAAGCAGTCCAACGAGAAAAAGAGCTTTGCTGTGGCAGAACTGCGCCGCGCCTTGAAAGAATTAGAAGGCGAGTTCACAGTGGCCCAGGCGAGTCAGGTGATCGACTCTTTGAAGAAATCGATTCCTGCAGCGATCAACCACCTGAATCTTAGCAAGAACAGTTTCGCCTACACCTTTGTGAGCTCGGCGAAAGACGTGATTCGTCAGATGAAATCCTATATTCATTTGGAGCAGAAATCGAATCCAAAGGCCAAGGCCAGCTTTATCCGCAAAAAGCGTTTGTCTGATGAACTGAATATGGCGACCTGTCGTGAGATGCTGCGCGACTTGCTCGACGAGACGGCGAAGTCTTTTGAAGAGCAAATTGCGACCAAGCCGTCTAGCTACGAAAACTTGGCGCACGATGTGATCGCGCGAATTTCGGAATGGGTTGAGACCCGTGACTTCCCCTTGACCCGTACTGTGGCGAAAGAGCGTGCCATTCGAATCATGGACGAGGTGGGTATTCCTGAACCGAGACGTCGTTTCCGCCAGTTCCCCTTTGAATTTTCCGGTGGTATGCGTCAGCGTATCGTCATTGCGATTGCCCTATCTTCTAACCCTGACATTTTGATCTGCGATGAGCCGACGACCGCTTTGGACGTGACGATTCAGGCGCAAATCATTGATTTGATTAAAGATCTAAAAGAGCGCCGCAACTTGACGGTTATCTTCATTACGCACGATCTCGGCGTCGTGGCCAATATTGCGGATCGCATCGCGGTGATGTACGCGGGCAAGATCGTTGAGAAGGGTCTGAGCGAAGAAATCTTCTATGATCCACGCCATCCTTACACCTGGGCGCTCTTGGCCTCCATGCCTGACTTGGCGACCAAGGAAAAACTCGAATCCATTCCAGGCACACCCCCGGACATGATTCACCCGCCTGTTGGCGACGCTTTTGCGGCGCGCAATAAGCACGCTTTGAAGATTGACTTTGAGCAAGAGCCCCCGCTCTTTAAGATCACAGATACGCATTATGCGGCGACTTGGCTGTTGCATGAATATGCGCCGAAGGTGGATCCGCCGGCCATTGTGACGGATCGAATTAAGCGTATGACCGGTGAGGACTATGGTTCTGTTCGCTTGCACGAGGTCTCACACGAGGCAACCCTAAAAGCGGCTTTGAGCCAGGGTGCGACGGTGGACGCCGAGCTTTTGGCAGGACAAGAGCAAAGGCAAAAGGAAGAAAAGAGTGAAGGAGGCCAGGCATGAGCGATCAAATTCTGAACAATGAAGTGGTGCTTTCTGTCCGAGGCCTAAAGCAATATTTCAAGATGGGCTCGAGCCAACTCAAGGCGGTTGATGACGTCAGCTTCGATGTGCATCGCGGCGAAGTCTTTGGTATCGTCGGTGAGTCTGGCTGTGGTAAGACGACCACGGGCCGTTCAATCATCGGTCTATACGATATTACTGGCGGCGACGTTTTCTTGGAGGACAAGTTGGTCAATACGGGTGTTCCAGGGCGCAAAGCTGAGATTCGTGAGGCGCGAAAAGCGGGTCACACCGAGCTGGCTCAACGCTTGGCCAATGAGCGCAAAGAGGCTATCGCGGCGGTAAAGGCGAATCGCAAAGAACTTTACAAGAATATTCAAATGATTTTCCAAGACCCGATTTCGTCCTTGGATCCGCGTATGACGGTCCGTGAGATCATCGCTGAAGGCTTGAAAATTCAGGGTGAGCGCAACAAGGATGTGATCGAGAAAAAGGTCCGCGAAGTTTTGGACTATGTGCGCTTGGTTCCAGAGCACGCGAACCGTTATCCACACGAATTCTCGGGTGGCCAGCGTCAGCGTATCGGTATTGCCCGCGCAATCGTCATGCAACCGAAGATTATTATCGCGGATGAGCCCGTATCTGCTTTGGACGTGTCGATTCAGGCTCAGATCATCAATCTTTTGAATGACCTGCGCCGGGACATGGGAATGACGGTGATCTTTATCGCGCACGACCTTTCTGTTGTTAAATACTTCAGTAATCGTATTGCGGTGATGCATTTCGGAAAAATTGTGGAGCTTTCTGAATCGGATGAACTCTTTGCGCATCCTTTCCATCCTTATACCAAAGCTTTGCTTTCTTCCATTCCGACGCCTGACCCCCGTGTGGAACGCGCGCGTCGACGCGTGGCTTATGTGCCAGAGTTGGCGCATGATTATTCAAAAGAAAAGCCCACCTTACAAGAAATTCGTCCGGGACATTTTGTCTTGGCGAACTCCGAAGAAATTAAACGTTACCTTGAGGAAGATCAGGCGCGTGAGGCGAAAAACTGATGCGTTTTCTAGGATTTCGATCGCAAGATATTGATTTGGATGAAAAAGAGCAGCGACCCCACTTTTGGCGGCGGTCGTTGCTCCTTTTTTGCTGTGGCTGGGCCTTTGTCGCTTTAGTTGCCTTTTTGCGCTATCGTGCGGGGACGCAGCGCCCTTGGTCGGTCCATCTGTCGGATGGCTGCCTCGGGGTGGCGACCTTGCTTTTGGGCTTCGCGGGACTGCGTTATGCCGTAGGTCAGGGCTTTTTTAAGGGGATGCGTCGCGCCTATCGCGATCTGATTCAGCTGCGTTTTGGCGGCAAGGATCGCTATGAAAAAAGTGTGCATCGCAGACATCAGCAAAAAATGGAATTAAATGGAGATCAAGACGAGGCGCGCCTGCGTTTTCAGCGCATGACGGGTCAGGAGCAGGATGCTTTGTTGTTTGACGACTCAAAGAAAAAAGATGATGCGTTGTGGGCGAGTCTTTTTGTCGGTATTTTTTTCTTAATTGTCGCCGCCGCAGCTTGCTTTATCTAACTCATTTCATCCATGCGTTTCACGACGCTTTTTTGCTTTTTCATGCGAGAACGGATCCCCAAAGAAGATGAGATTTATTTTTTAAGGGATTTCTTGTAGTATTAGATAAGTTTTTATGGATTGATGAGCACTTGAGATGCGGGCGTAAACTCTTAGCGTTTGGCTCCATTCAGGCGCAATCACAAGGAGGAAGACAATGGAATCTTGTAAGATCGCTCGTATTCGTGCGCGTGAAATCATGGACTCTCGCGGCAATCCGACGGTAGAAGTCGATGTGTACTGTGAGTGCGGTGTGATGGGCCGCGCGGCAGTCCCCAGCGGTGCGTCGACCGGTGCTTTCGAAGCGGTGGAGCTGCGTGATGGAGATAAGAGCCGCTATAGCGGTTTAGGCGTCACCAAGGCTGTGGCGAATGTCAATGAGATCATTGCGCCTGAACTCGTCGGGATGAACGTCTTCGATCAGCGTGCGATTGACCACAAAATGCTGCAACTCGATGGGACGGATAACAAAGGCAAGCTCGGTGCTAATGCGATGCTCGGCGTGTCTTTGGCCGTGGCTCATTTGGCTGCGAACATCCAAAAGGTCAGCCTCTTCAAGTATCTTGGTGGCCTCAATGGTTCCGTCTTGCCCGTGCCGATGATGAACGTGATCAACGGCGGTAAGCATGCGGACAACAGCGTGAACCTTCAAGAGTTTATGATCATGCCAACGGGCGCTCACAGCTTCAAAGAAGCTTTGCAGTGGTGTGCAGACGTTTTCCATACGCTCAAGAAGCTTTTGAAAAATGATGGATATGCGACGAGCGTCGGCGACGAGGGTGGTTTTGCGCCGAACTTCGGCAGCGATGAAGATGCTTTGCGTTACCTCGTCAAAGCGATTGAGGCGGCAGGCTTTAAGCCCGGCGAAGATTTCCACATTGCGATGGATCCTGCTTCAACGGAACTTTATGAAGCTGCGAAAGAGAAGGGCGAAGAAGGTAAGTACTTCTTCTGGAAGAGCGGCGAAATGAAGACGAGCGACGAGATGATTCAGTATTGGACGGAACTCGTCGAGAAGTATCCGATCATCTCGATCGAGGATGGTCTCGCTGAAGAAGACTGGGACGGCTGGAAGAAGCTCACGGATCAGCTCGGCAAGAAGTTGCAGCTCGTGGGCGACGACCTTTTCGTGACCAACCCCAAGCGTTTGGCCAAGGGTATTGAACTGGGCAGCGCGAATTCGATCTTGGTCAAAGTGAATCAGATCGGAACCTTGACTGAGACGATGGAAGCGATGGAAATGGCTCGTCTTGCGGGTTACACGGCGGTGGTTTCGCACCGTTCGGGTGAGACAGAAGACACCACGATTGCAGATTTGGTGGTTGCGCTCAATGCGGGTCAGATCAAGACGGGTGCTCCGAGCCGTACCGACCGTGTGGCGAAATACAATCAGCTGCTTCGTATCGAAGAAGAGTTGGGTGAACGCGCTCGTTACTTGGGCCGTGACGCTTTCCGCTTCGATAAGTAAGTCGATTGGATCAGTCGAAGAAAATTTAACGGCAGTTTCCCAATGGGATCTGCCGTTTTTCTTTGGCTTAGTGTATCTTTGTTTTTTGTTTTTTGAGGATCAATCGGGTTTTCGGGGATCAAGGTTTGAGGGTCGCTAAGCCTTGTGCTGTTGATTGCTCGAGGGCCACGGAGGCCGACTTTTTGATATGAGGTGAAGGGAATGGCTCAATTTCCAGATGTGCCTAAGCTCAATGTGAATGATTTGATTCAAGAGCTTCAGGAGGCGAAACTCTTTAATTTGGTGAAGCAAAATGAAATGGATTTTTTGAAGCAAAGTCAGAGAATCGCAGCGCATTTGGCTTGGGATCTTGATATTCGTGTGGTTTTCATCAGCGGACCTTCAGCCTCGGGCAAGACGACTTTTACTAAGCGTCTGGCTTCTGCAATCAAAGCATATGGTCGTAAAAGTGCGATGATTTCGATGGACGATTACTACTTAGGCGAGGTCTTTTTTGAATTTGAAAATGGACTGCCAGATTATGAGCGGGTTGAGAATTTGGACATTGAACAGATGGCTCAAGATATTAAAGCGCTTCTGGCGGGTGAGACGGTTCATATTCCGCGATTTGACTTTGAGCAACGCCAAAGGGTCATTCTCGATGAGCATCGACTAAAACTTAAGCCGCATAGTCTGCTTCTGATTGAGGGCTTGCATTCAATGAATGATCAATTGAGACGTTTGCTTCCCAAAGAAGCTTGCTACGGTATTTTCATCATGCCTTACGCGGAGCTTCAAATAGGAGAAGAAACGATGTATTCCGAGGATGAAAGAATTTTGCGCCGCTTGTGCCGCGATCTAAGACATCGAGCATCGAATCCTTTGGCGACTTTGGATTACTGGCCGGTCCTGCGTCAATCGGAGCAAAGCTACTTTCAAGACTACTTGAGCGCAGCAGATGTTTTCGTCAATTCGATGATTCCTTATGAATATTTATTGATTCCGGGATTAGCCAAAACACAGATTGAAGCAGATCTAAAAGCGGCAGAAACAGGAACGCTATCTGCGTCGATTTATGTCAAAAAAGCGCCCAGCCTTCAAGGGCAGGCCTATGCAGATTTAGAAACTGCGATCGAGACAGCTCAGCGCTTGGTGCGTTTGTGTGAAAAATTGCCCGCCATCGACCCGAAAATTGTGCCGCCACAGTCCATTTTGAATGAGTTTATTCGTTAAGGGGCGCTTCAAGGACCGCTTCGAGATCGAGACTTTGCGTGCTTTTTGAAGCGATGGCGTCGACCTTTTCATGCTTAGATGTAGTGGCGTCGAGGTCCTCATAAATTGAACTGATGTGAGCGGCAGGGAAGAAATGCGCGAAGTGCTGCTTGAGGTCTTGAGACACGGCGGCTTCAAAGGCTCGATAACGCAGCAAAAGCGCACGTCCAAAAGCGGTGAGCGATGAATGACCGCCGCCACTGCCGCCTTGGATGGTTTCAAGCGGAGCTTCTTCGCAAACGTTTTCAATGCGCTGCAAAATCTGCCAGGCTTTTGAGTAAGAGAGGCCGAGGCGCTTGGCAGCCAGGCGGACGCTGCCTTCTTGGTCAATCGCTTCCAGCAGAGATGCAGGTCCTGGGCCCATGAAGTAAACGCCGTCTTTACTTTTGAGACGCAATTTCAAAAGGGGCTGGATCAAGGCTTCATGCGTTTGTGCTTGTGCTGGTGCGCAAGAAGAACTTTCTAGCTTCTTGACGCAGGCAGGTGAGCGCAAAGATTTTGCAGATGGATTTTTCTTTTTCATGAGAGCAGATTAACATAGAGAGAAAGCGCATGCTACGCTCTTTTGGAGCTGAGCATGATACACTCAGAAATAATCATCAATTCTGAATGGTCAAGAATTTTGAAAAGTTCGGGAGGAAATATGGAACTGAAACTGACGAAAGATAATTTTGAAGAAGAAGTGTTGAAAAGCGATGTTCCGGTCCTAGTAGATTTCTGGGCGGAATGGTGCGGACCTTGCCGTATGGTTTTGCCTTTGGTTGAGCGCTTGGCTCAAGAATATGAAGGTCGTGCCAAAGTGGGCAAAGTGAACGTCGACGATGAATCTGAGTTGGCTTTTCAGTATCGCGTGAGCTCGATCCCCACCCTTTTCGTTTTCAAAAACGGTGAAATTGAAAAGCGCGTTACAGGGGCTCGTCCTTACGAAGAACTTCAGGCGATGTTGGAAGATTCGCTGAAATAATGGCTGTGTCTTATACATCCGATGAGACCTATGGTGACGCTCGGCCTAAGTTTGCTTAGCTGGGCGTCCTTTTTTATTTCAGGATTTGACCGGATTGAAATCTCTAGCTGAGGGTGTCATTTGCTTAGCCAAAGTTGACGGGCATGAATTTAGCTGGGGAATCGACCTTGCATGGCTTGTTTAGGGGGAGCCTGTATGGAGACGATGACTCGAGAATTACAGCGCGCGTATGATCACTGGGCCAGTGAGGCTTTGGGAATCAAGATCTCCGTACTGATGGAACGTGCGGGCGCTTCGGTCGCGGATTTTTGCGAGACAATCAAAGATTTTGCATCGCTCAAAGCCCAAACGCGCGCAGAAAAAGCGGAAAAGAAAGATGAGCCTGTACCGAATCAAACGCTCTTTGTCTTCCTCGCGGGGCCAGGAAATAATGGAGGCGACGCCTATGTGGCTGCCCGTATTTTGCATGAAAAAGGGGCATCCGTCCGCCTTGTGGAATGGCTTTCTGATCGGCCCCCAAGCAAAAGTGCAAGCGAAAAAATAAGCCCGGCCCAAGAAGCTAGGCAGCGTTATATCGAAGCGGGTGGAGATCTTTGTCGATGGGGCGAAGTGCCCGGAGATGAAGCCGCGTCGGAGCGGGCTGATGCGCCGATCCCCGATGCCGCGCCGATCCCCGATGCGATCGAGCGAATCGAAGAGGAAATTTTAAGGCCTTTGACGCAGGTCGTTTGGATCGATGGATTGCTCGGGACGGGATTTCAGCTCGACCGCCCTTTACATCCAGAACTGCAGTCTCTTTTCGCTTGGGTCGGACGAATGCGTGCTCTGAAGGGAAAGCTTTTGGCGATTGATTTGCCTTCAGGTTTAGATGCGAATACAGGGGAAGCGATCGAGATGGCTTTGGCGGCGGATTGGACATTGAGTTTTGTGCGCCCCAAGCAAGGCCTCGTCCTTGAACGCGGTCCAATTTTGGCAGGAGCGGTTCATGTTGCAGATTTGGGCATTGATCCCGAGCTGAGCGAGGACTTTATGCGTCGCTTTTGTGAAAGCTTGCGCCTTGAAAGCCAAGACTTTTGTCCGCAGATCTGTCTTATAGATCCTCAAAATCTGAGGACGCTTTATCACAAAAGGGATCAGACGGCACATAAATATCAGTTTGGTCAAAGTCTTTTGAAAGTGGGGTCTGAAGCTTATCGAGGGGCTGCTTTACTGGCCTCAGAAGCCGCCCTAAGGTCAGGGGTCGGCTTGCTTCATCTTTTTGCCCCGGCTTCGGTTTTAGATTTGGCCTTGATGCGTCAGCCGGAGTTGATCGCATATGCAACTGAAAATAAAGACGTCCTTGCGCATTGGGAAAAAAAGCTAGAGCAAAGTCAGTCTTGCTTGATCGGTCCAGGTCTCAGCTTAGATGAGGCCAATTGGCCTTGGCTGGAGCTCGCTTTTGAAAAAGCGCCCAAACTCCTCTTAGATGCGGATGCCTTGAATCTTTTGGCGAGCCGTGTGGATCGCTTCAAAGCTTTGAGTCAAAAACGACGTGACTTAGGCTTAGCGCCTGCAGTCATAACCCCGCACCTTGGGGAAGCCAAGCGCTTGCTTGAATCCGTCTTCGGTCGCTCCGTGAGTGAAGATCAAAGCCCCATGAGTCGCTTGTCCTGTGCGAAGCTTTTAGCAGATACTTTTGGGGTGCATGTTGTGCTCAAAGGCTATTACACTTTGATTTATGTAAAAGGAGCAAAAGATGCGTGGCCTCGCATCTATGTGAATCCAGAGGGGGGCGACGAGCTTGCCAAAGGCGGCAGTGGCGATGTGCTCGCAGGGCTCATGGCGGGACTTTTGGCGAACCAAAGCGAAGAGGCCGCGATGACTCTGGCCGTATATTTGCATGGACTCTGTGGAAAAATAGGCCGAAACAAGCGAAGCGCGCAGAGCCTTTTGCCGAGTGATTTTCATGAATATTTGGGCGAAGCTTGGCGAGAAGTGTTAGATAATAGAAACTTAGACGATGAGAGATAAAAGATATTGCTAAAAGAAATTGAGGTCAGAGAATCAGCATGAAGCATGTGCTCAGCACAGAGCAAAAGAATCGACATCACTTGACAAGGGCGCGTTTAGAAATTGATTTGGATGCCCTAGGGTACAACGCCAAACAACTGAAGTCGTGGCATGGCGGGGCGAAGATGACTGCGGTCGTCAAGGCGGATGCTTATGGTCATGGATCTGTGGCGATTGCGCGTTACTTGGAAGACCATAAATTGACGGAGCGTTTTGCTGTGGCGACGGTCGATGAAGCCTTGCGTTTACGTGAAGCGGGCATTTCTCTGCCGATTGAAATTCTTTCACTGACGGCTAGAGGCCGACTGGATGATGTGGTGCGCCTATCTTGTTGCCAGGTGCTTTGCTCGATTGAAGAGGCGGAGGCGCTGAATGAAGCCGCTGCCTTGCAAGGCAAAAAAGCGCTCTGCCATGTGGCGACAGATGTGGGGATGAATCGGATAGGGATTCCTATTTATGAGACGAATCCTGAGGGTTCGACGGAGGTTTTGAAGCTCGCTTTGCATATTGAACAGCTTGAACATTTGGAGCTTGAAGCCTTGATGACCCATTTCCCACAGGCAGACGACGCTTCGCAAGATGAAAAAACACTTGAGCTTTACCAGCGTTTTTGCGCTTTGACTGAGCGGGTTCAAGAAAGTTTGGGGCGTCCCATTTTGAGTCATTGCTCAAACTCGGCTTTTTTTATCAGACATCCTGAATTGACTTTAGATTTTTACCGCCCAGGCATCGCCTTGTACGGTTTGCTGCCTGATGATTGCGACAACGAAGCGCTTACTTTGAAGCCAGTTGCAGCGCTCAAAGCAGAGGTTTCTTACGTTAAAGAAGTGCCCAAAGATTCTTCTGTCAGTTATGGCCAGCGATACACTTTTGATCAAAAAGCAAGCGTGGCGACTTTGGCTTGTGGCTATGCGGATGGTTATGCGAGAGCCTTAGGTGATCGAGCACGCGTTTGCTTTGAAAACCAAGCGACGGGCTATGTGCGCGGCGTTGTCTGCATGGATGCGATGATGGTTGAAGTTAAAGGGGATTTAATTCCTGAAGTGGGCAGTTCTGTGCTTTTGTTTGGTGATGAAGGGCCCTCTTTGACCGAACTCGCCGAGCAACTTGAAACCATCCACTACGAGTTACTGTGTCGGATCTCTTCTCGGGTCCCGCGTGTCTATATCGCAGATCAAAAACTGATCGCCCTGCAAAATGCGCAGCAGGGGTATTTTGAAATCCCAGCTGAGCCGATTGAAACAAGGCGTTAAACGGCTCAATCAAAAGGTGTTAAATGCTCAAGCGGACATGTCAATAGTGAAAGCGCGTAAAGCGAAGCGATGGACCATAGGCAACGTCAAAACGATGTTCAAGCCTTTGATTCGGAGAAAATGTCCGCAAAAAGTTACATGTGCAAGTCAAAATGCAATAGGGCAAGTTGACGAAAAAAAGCTTTTCAATTGGTTGACTTTGGCAATAGAAAGAGCCGCTATGCGGTGTTAGACTTTTTTAACAAGCAGGTTACAGAGGCCACGCCTAACGTGACTTCTATCAAGTGTAATCTAAACCTGTATGGAGGCTTTTATGGCGAGTGTCGTCCTGAAGAATGTGTATAAGCGCTATGACGGTGGCGTGGTGGCTGTTTCAGATTTCAATCTTGAAATTGCAGACAAGGAATTCATCATCTTGGTCGGTCCGTCTGGTTGTGGTAAGTCCACGACCCTACGCATGATCGCGGGATTGGAAGAGATTTCTGATGGTTCAGTCTATATCGATGACAAATTGGTCAACGATGTGCAGCCTAAAGATCGTGACATCGCGATGGTGTTCCAAAACTACGCTCTGTATCCGCACATGACCGTGTTTGATAACATGGCTTTCGGTTTGAAATTGCGCAAAACACCGAAGGATGAAATTCGTCGCCGCGTGAATGAAGCCGCGAAAATTTTGGAGATTGAACACTTGCTCGAGCGTAAGCCCAAAGCTTTGTCGGGTGGTCAGCGTCAGCGTGTTGCCTTGGGTCGTGCAATCGTTCGTGACCCGAAAGTCTTCTTGATGGACGAGCCGCTTTCAAACTTGGATGCGAAATTGCGTGTTCAGATGCGTGTTGAGATTACCAAGTTGCATCAGCGCCTGGCGACGACGATCATTTACGTGACGCATGACCAGACTGAGGCGATGACAATGGGTACGCGCATTGTGGTCATGAAAGATGGTTTCATTCAGCAGGTCGATGATCCGACGACCCTTTATATGCATCCGACGAACTGCTTCGTGGCGGGCTTCATTGGGATGCCCCCGATGAACTTTATCAATGCGACGCTCGTCGACTTAGGCGAGACGGTTGGTGTGAATTTTGCGGGCTTCACCATTAAGCTGCCCAAAGAAAAATACAACACGCCTGAAGTCCGTTCCTACATCGGCAAAGAGCTCATCTGTGGTATTCGTCCAGAAGCGATGAGTGACGATCCAGAGAAGGTCCGCTTGGCCAAAGAGCAGGCCGCGACCTTGGATGCGATGGTCGACGTTGTGGAACGCTTGGGTGCTGAGACTTACCTCTATCTGAGCGTCGAAGACAAGAGCTTGACGGCCCGCGTGGATCCGATCGTCTCGAAGGCCCAGGTTCATGAGAGCGTCGTGATCGCGGTCGATGTCGATCGTGTAGTTCTCTTCGATAAGGAAACGGAAAATACGATTATTTCTTAATAAATCGTTTCTGAACTGAAAATTATGATCGAAGCCCTAGGAAAACCTGGGGCTTTTGCTTTGTCAGAGGAGATTTTGCTCAAGGGATTTTCTGCGCAGGCTTGAAAATTGGGGTACAATTGAACCCAAACATGTCATGCTAGCTTGGGTCTTTGGACGTGTCAGCTGCGTCGTTGACCAAGTGATTGAAGGAGCTTCATATATGAGTGACTTGACGAAAACGATGGAACGCGCATCGACTATTTTGGACCGTACTGCTTCGATTGTAAAAGCAGACGGCATCATCGTAGCTTCAACCAACCCGATTTTGGTGGGTGAATTGAATACTGAGGCGGCACGCTTCTTCCATGGCGATCAGCGCTTTTTAACTTCGGAGCGCCAGACCTTTAGCAAGCTGACGGTCGATAATGTGACGGAGTATGTAGCGGTCATGGATGGTAGCGACCATACGGCTCAGACTTATTTGAACTTGTTATCTCAGTGGATTATCGCTGAGCTTGAGGATTCGGCCAAAGAAGAAGATAAGAAAAATTTCCTCAAGAATATTCTTCTCGAAAATGAATTGCCCGGTGATATTCCGCTGAAGTCGCGTGAGTATCGCATTCCTTATGCCGCTGGGCGCATTTGTTATTTAGTGAAACTTGAGAATGAAGAAGATGCTTCCATTGTGCTTAACGTTTTGGAAAATCTCTTCCCCAACAAGAAGCTCGACTACATCTTCGCGATTGATGAGGATGCGATCGTTCTTCTAAAAGATCTGCCGCGCGACCGTCAAGACAAGGTTGATGAGGTGGCGGAATCTATTTTGAATACCTTGTCAGCCGAAGTGATGGTGCGTGCGCACATCGGTATCGGTTTGCCTGCAGAAACACTCAAAGATACGGCCAAGAGCTACCAGGAAGCTTCGCTTTCTGTGATGGTGGGACATATCTTTGATCCGGAATCGAAGATCATGCGCTATGACAAGCTAGGCTTAGGCCGCCTGATTTATCAGCTGCCGCCGACGCTGTGCCATATGTTCTTGGACGAAGTGTTCCCCGAAGGTTCTTATGAATCCTTGGATGCGGAGACGCTCTTGACCATTGATCAGTTCTTTGAAAATAACTTGAACGGTTCTGAGACGAGCCGTCAGCTCTTTGTGCACCGCAATACCTTGGTGTATCGCTTGGATAAAGCCCAAAAGATTACGGGCTTAGACTTGCGTCGTTTCGACGATGCGGTGATGTTTAAGTTGGCATCCATGGTGCGCTGCTACTTGGAGTACCAGGATAAAGAGTCCCTGCAAATTGGGGGCAGAAAATGGTGGCGCAAGTAAGCTGATTTGAGCTAAATGAATGCGATTTAAGCCGGGACTCCCCGGCTTTGCCATTTCATGCCTCGGCAGATTGAAATTTGGGAGGCGATCGACGTGATCGATTTTCAGAATGTGTCCATGACCTATAAACAAAGTGGCATCATGGCACTCAAAGATGTTAGTTTTCATATTGATAAAGGCGAGTTTTGTTTCATTATCGGCGAAAGCGGAGCGGGTAAGTCGACCCTGATTAAACTTTTGACGCGCGAAGAAGTTCCAATGAGCGGCCAGGTTTGCGTCAGTGGCTACGATTTATCTTTACTTAAAGCGACGCAGATCCCTTTTTTGCGTCGTAATATCGGGATGGTCTTTCAGGATTTCCGCTTGATTGAAACGAAGACGGTTTTTGAAAATGTGGCCTACGCGATGGAAATTGTGGGGGCTTCAAGAAGACAAATTCGCCGTCAGGTGCCTTTGGTTTTGAGCACAGTTGGACTTCGATCCAAAGAGCATATGCGTCCGCATGAACTCTCTGGTGGTGAGCAACAGCGCGTCGCTATCGCCCGTGCAATGGTCAACAGTCCCATGATGATTTTGGCGGATGAGCCGACGGGAAATTTGGATCCAGCGACCAGTGAAGCCATTATGGTGCTGCTTTCTGTGATTAATCGTACCGGCACCACGGTTGTGGTCTGTACGCACGATCATGAGCTCGTCAACCGGATGCAGCGACGCGTGATCGAATTTAAGGATGGATATAAGATCAGAGACGATGACCAGGGGCTTTATCAGAAGAAAACTTTCCACGAGGAGAGTTTGAGCCAATTTGATATAGATCAAGAAAATATCGCAAAGCTCGATGAAGTCATTCAGGTGCCCAAATTGCGTTCTCCGTTTAACTTTATTCATGCCAAACGCAGCGTTGTTGAAGAAATTTTGGAAGACAGCAGCAGTGCGAGCGAGACTTTGACGGATCGCAAGTTGGCCGAAAAGAGCGCGGAAGAACAGATGGAACAAGAGCTGCGCCTTGAGCAAGAGGCTAAGCGTAGTGAAACCGAACAAGACCAACGCACTGAAGATGAGCGCCGCACTGAAGATGAGGCTGAACTGATGCCGGAATCGGTTTTTGATCGTGCAGTGGAACCCTTTGTTCCTGAGGTGGAACTTGTTGCGCCAGAAGTAGAAGCGCCTGCATCTGAGGTCGATCCGTCAGCGTCAGAAGCAGAAGCGGATGCAGCTCCTTTGGGCGAAAGCGGCGCGACGACGCTTTTTGAAAACCATGAAGCCTCGGATGCCCTCGAATTAGATCAAGGGGAAGCCCAAAAGCTTCAGCATCAAGAGGCACCTCAGAGACCTCTTGTTCGCCGCATCCAAATTCAACGTGTATCAACAGATGAGGAGGAGTCCGTATGAGTAGATCTCGATTAGGTGGGGCCTTCAAAAGCTGTATCAAAAATTTAGTTCGTCATCCGCTTGTCGCTGTCGCGTCCCTGATGACGGTGACCTTGACCTTGCTTGTGCTTGCAGTTTTTATTGCGGTGTCTATGAATGTGAGTCGTATCGCTGCTCGCGTTGAGAAGAGTCCACCGGTTCAAATTTTTACAACTATCGACGTCACGGATGGCCAGTTAATGACTTTGACCAAAGCCTTGACGGATGACGAGGATGTCAGTTCTTTTACGCATAATACGCCGGAACAGAATGCGGAAGTGTATAAGCGCTCTTTGGGATCTGATAACGCGGCGCTGTCGAATGTGGATATTCACATTATGCCGCACTCTTATTCTGTGACGCTCAAGGATCCGAGTGTGGTTCAAAGCTTCCAGATGCGTTATTTGCGTCATCTCGGGGTGCGAAAAGTAGAGGCGGATACGGAGCTCATCCAGCGTCTGATCCAACTGCGTCGCATTTTGAATGTCGGTGTGTCGGTGGCTTTTGTGATTTTGTGCTTGATTTCTTTCTTCATTATTTCCAACATGATTCGCATCTCCATTCACGCGCGCGGTGAAGAAATCGAGATTATGAAATATGTCGGTGCGACGAACTCTTATATTCGAAGACCGCATGTTTTGGAAGGTATTTTGATCGGTTGGGTGGGCGCGATCTTGGCCAGTGTCATTATCTTTTTTGCCTATCGCGGCATTTATATCCATTCGATGCATGGCATGACCGATGCAGATACGCTGTCTTTTTCGCCGCCGAGCACTGTGATTTTGGCTATTTTCATCGTGACGAGTGTCTTAGGTATTTTGGTGGGTTCGATTGCTTCGGCTATTTCAGTGCGTAAGCATATTCGGGTTTAAAAGAGGCGACGTAAACTTGTCTAAATGGGGTTCATGCTTTGTTTTTGTTTTTGAAAAGGTGTGCGCCGTTGGATGGAGTAGAATATAGGTCTTAATTACAGAAGCATTACAACGCGACTTTGCTAGCGGCAGCGTCCCTGGGTTAGCGCACGTGTTCTTGAGTGCAAAAGGGCGCCAGCGACGTTCCTATGGGACGCTCCTATTTAGAGTCCAAAGACTTTGCAGAATTTTGGCTCAACGTAAGAGGAGGAGTATTTTGAAACACCCAAAGTATTTCAAAGGCTTGATCGCACTCGCTTTGAGTCTCAGCTTTTTGCCGGCACCGATGCACGTGCTTCGAGCGGAAGAAGCGACCGGCACAGACTGGTATAGCGAGGAGTTCAAAGCCTTGCAAGATCGGCAGCAGATCGATTATGAAATCGCCAATCTGCAAGCTGAACAGGCCGCAAATCAAGCTGCTTTTGATCAAAAGGAAAAGGAACTTGAAGAGCTAAAGAAATCCGGCAAGGCGAAGGCAAAAGAGTACAAGTTACTTCAGCTTCGTTTGAAACGCGGACGCCATCGGATGAAGACGGTTTATACCCTCTATAACAGTGCGCTGGTTCAGCTTCAAAAAAAGCAGGATGAGTTTCGTGCACGCGCTTTGGCGGGTCTCGAAAATGGGAGACCATCTAATCTGAGCATGCTCTTAAATTCACGCAATTTGAGTGAATATTTCACCGCAGCGGGACTGGCTGCGATTGTTGCCGATGCGGATATTCAGCAGATTGAAGCGCTGAAGCACGCTCAGGCTTTTGTGGCCATGCTCAAGGGGTCTGCGACAGAGACAATGGAACAGATCAACACCTTTATGGATCAGATCAAGAATCAGATGAGCGAGCTTGAAAAAGGCAAGCGAATCAGCGAAGAAGATCTTAGGGCCTTGAATCTCCAGATGAGCCAAAGATCGGATACCTTGACGGATCTTCAATACCGAGGCGTGATTGCCGACGCGAATCTCAAGCGCGCAAGAGATGAGATCGCCTATATGGATACGGCCAACGGAAATGTAGGCTCTCACGATAACGGTAATAATGTCGTGGCGGATCCAGATGACGTGGTGAAAGTCACAGAAGATGGAACAGCTGCGCCGACTGAAGTGGTTGAAGTGCCAGATGATGGCGGGCTTGAAGAGACCGATCCAGATTATCAACCGCCAACCGAGGAGACTCCAGATGTGCCGAATCCTCCGGATCCGGGTGAAGATGGGGAAGATCCTGACGCGAGCGTAACGCCTAAGCCTGAAGAACCAGAGGATCCGGAAGAAACGCCAACAAAGGCACCGACTGAGGCGCCGACTGAGCCACCGACCGAAGAGAAAGAACCGACCGTGGTGGATAGTGATCATCCGCCAATGGTCTTCCCGAATACGTTTAGCAGTTCGGTGACCAGTCCTTTCGGTTGGCGTTCAGACCCCTTTAGTGGTTACTCAGATTTCCATACGGGATGTGACTTCCAAGGTTCCTTTGGGGCTTCGATTGTCGCGGCGATGGACGGTATCGCCTACACCCATCTCGATGCAGGCCCAGGTATGCAATATGGTGGCTCGGGCTATGGCAATTACATCGACATTGTTCACCCTAATGGTTGGGTGACGCGCTATGGGCATCTGATGGATATCGATGTTGAGAATGGTCAGCAAGTTTCTGCAGGTCAGCACATCGGACGTTGCGGTTCAACGGGTTATTCAACTGGTCCGCACCTACACTTTGAAATTATCATTAATGGTACAGCGATTGATCCTTTGACAAAGTTATATTAAGGTTCGTCATATACGATCAAAGCTGGATTGGGGCCTCCGGGGCAATGCTCAGGGGGCTCTCCTTGTTTACACGTATACTTAGCGTGCTTAGATGTATGTATTTTGTGAGAAAAGAGGCGTCAAAGATGAAAAAACAGGTTAAGCGCTTGAAGTTGAAATCTGGCTTAAGTTTGGCTTTAGCCCTGTTCGTGGGCATTTCAATGATGGGCACGTCGCCGGTCCTCGCATTTAACTTTGGCGAGATTTTTGGACTGGGGGGGCAAGAGGGAGACGAACAGGCCGGAAGTGATTATGAGATTCCTGAGGGTGAGTCCGGAATTGAAATCAATGTGCCTCGAGAGGAAGATGTCGAAAAAGGCACGAAGCTCAAAACGGTGCTTGAACTGATCTATCAGAATTATTACCGTGAACCGGAGCGTGCGGAATTGCTTGAAGCGATGGCGATTGGGCTGGCGAATTCGATGGAATCTCCGTGGACGTATTACCTGACCCCGGAACAACACAAGCAAGTTGAAGAGGATATGTCGGGTGAATACGTCGGCATTGGTGTCAGCGTGTCCAAGCGTCCAGAGGGTTTTGTACTCCTGGAACCGATTCCAGATGGGCCGGCGGATCAAGCGGGCATCATGACGGGGGATATCGTTCAAGAAGTTGACGGGGAGGCTGTGCAGGAATTGCCTTCAGCACAGGAATTGGCGAACCTCGTGCGCGGAGAAGCAGGGACAGAAGTTCACATCAAAGTGTATCGCCCGAGTGAGAGCCAAACGCTGGAATTTACCATCAAAAGAGCCAAAGTCGAGACGGTTTTGGTGCGCACACAAAAAATCGATGAGAATACGGGCGTCATTGCGATTCGAGAATTTGCGCATACTTTGCCGAATCAATTTCAAAAAGCGCTTAAGTCTTTGACCGATGAGGGCGTCAAAAACATCGTCTTTGATATGAGAAATAATCCTGGCGGTGGCGCGATTGAGCTGAGAACCGTTTTGGATTTTCTCTTAGACGAAGGCCCGATCACAGGTATTTATGGGCGCGAGAATGCAAAATCTTATGTGGAAAAATGGCGTACATCTAATGGGAAAATAGCCTCTGATCTGACCTTTGCGATTCTCGTCAACCGGAATACGGCGAGTGCTGCGGAGCTCTTTTCAGGAGCTTTGCGCGATCGTCTAAATGTTCCACTTATTGGCGAAACCACGTATGGCAAAGGCTCTGGAGGCGTGACCTATACTTTGAACGATCATAGCGGTTTGAACGTCACGATTTTCCGCTACATTTTGCCCAAAGGGGAAGCGCTTGAAGGCGTAGGACTTCAGCCGACGATTGAAGTGTCTCTTGACGCGTCCGTTGCGAATAAAACGATTTCTGATCTGACGCTTGAAGAAGATGCTCAGCTGCAGGCCGCTTTGACCTATTTTGAGCGTCATCCAGTTCAAAAAGACGATACGACTGAAGTGGAACCTAAAGGGGATCCGACGAAGCTCAAAGACTTTCAAAATGAGACTCAAGCGAGTTCCGGAACTGAAGAAACGGGTCAAGTGACGCAGGGAGCGAAAGAGCAGGACCGTGATGCGAGTGAGAATTCTGCGGCATCTCAAAGTGAGCACTCGCAAGCTTTGCCTAGCTCTGATGCCGATACCGATGACGATGACAGCAGTGCGGTTGACACGAATTCTCATCTGCCGAATTTGCCGAAAGATGAGGGCAAGACACTGGATCAGCGTCGCGTCCAGCTTGCTTTGAGCGTGCTTCAATATGTGTGGCGGTGGATTTAATGCAAGGTGATCCAAGTGCGAAATGGCCCATTTCGGCGGATGAAGTGAGGAGGAAGCCAGACGCCTCAGCATCTCACGATGCCCACAGCGTCAAGGTTTCAGCGAGTTACGATCTGATTGCCGCCTATTACGAGCGCTGGCAAAGGGCACAAAAGCATTATGCGGACTATGTGCCAGATGTTTTGGCGTGCACAGGGCTACAAGATCATCCGGGAGGATTAAAAAAAGCCTTGGATTTGGGCTGCTCATCTGGGGCGATGTCTGAGGCTTTGGCTGAGTGGGGCTTTGAAGTCTGGGGAATGGACCTTTCAGCACAGATGATTGAAGTGGCGCGCGCTCGAACGGAAACGCAAACGGAAACTGAACGCGCGTGTGAAAGCACCAAGCGGCCGATTCTCGCCGAGCGGCCGATCTCCGCCGAACAGCCGGCCCCCGCCAAGCGGCCGATTCACTGGATCCAAGGAGACTTTTGTGACACCTCGGCTTTGGAAAAACTCGAAGGGCGGAAATTTGACCTGATTTTGGCCTCTTTAGATACATATGGGCACGTGGCGCCTGAACGATTGATACAACACTTGAAACAGATCAAAGCCTTCCTAGCGCCTGCTGGCATTTTGGTCTTTGACGTTCTGGAGGCCCGCTACTTTACGGATGTGTTGCCTTCGATTCAAACCGCGCGCTTTGATCCATGGATTTTAATGGTCGAAAATGAGGCGGCGATGTGGTCCGTTGCTCGGCGAAAAGAATTTTTGAGTGCGGCGCAAAAAGCGCAGGCGGCGCCTTCACTTCGCATGATCTGGCAATTGAGTCCTTCTTCAAAAAATAGTGAGCTTAAAACTCAAAAAAGCGATTTCGACGAATGGCCCCATCATCGAGAGTGGCTCAAAGCGCAGCTAAAGGCCTGTGGGTTTAAGTCCATCCGTGTTCTTGATTCAAGTGACTCTGAGATGGATGAGGCAAAGAGGCGGCTTTTGACCCACTTTCCACATCGTCTTTTCTTCTTTGTTGAAAATGAAAAATAAGAAGAGAAAGCATGGATGACCTTTGACTGTACGCTTCATGGGATTCAGATTCAAAGGCGCATTCGCGCAAGGTCAAAATAAACAGAGGAAGCACGCATGACAGACGGCACAAAAGAAAAATCAACAACAAAATTTGGCGATATTCGGGATCAGCTAGATATTAAAGCGCCAGGGGATCACCTGATTCGAGCGACGGGCTATAACGGTGGCGTGCGCGCAATGGCGCTTCGTCTGGATCAGTCGGTGGCGGATCTGAGTCGGCGACTTGAACTCTCGCCTGCGGGTGCCGGGTTGCTTGGTGAATTGCTTGCTGCAGCAGCTTTTTTAGGGGCGGATCTTAAGAATGAGGATGCCTATCTTTCGATGACCTGCCGTAGCGAGGGCTTTGTGCGCCAAATTTGCGCCGTGTGTAATGCCCATTTAGAACTCAAAGGCTCGCTGATCGGGAATGATCGTTGCGAAGTGGCCTTGGACGGAGACCGTGTCCATCCTGAACGCTTACTAGAACAAGTCCAAATGAATGTCATCAAATATTTAGGTCGAAAAGATGGTGGTTACACGGGGACGGTGGAACATCCAAACGGCCAGATCGGGACGCTTTTTGTGACCTATTTGAATCAGTCGGAGCAGAGGCGTAGCTTTGTGACCTTTGGCCTCACCTATGAGAAAGGTCAACTCAAAGGTGTGGGCGCACTTTTTGCTGAGCCGATGCCGGACTGTGATCCGGAGCGACTCGAAAGCTTTATTGCGCGTGCAGAGCATTTTCCTGCGCTCTCGAGTTTGATGGATGAGTTTACGCCAGATCAGTGGTTGGACTTGCTTTTGGGGGATCCGGAGATTCAATATCTTGAGAGACGGCCGCTACGCTATCACTGTCCGTGTAGTGCGGAACGCTTTTCGCGCAGCCTGTTGACGCTGGGGGCAAGCGAGTTAGAGACGCTTGCAAAAGATCCTCAAGGGATTCATATCCGCTGTGAATTTTGTGGACGCCATTATCACTTTAGTCCAGAAGAATTGCTGAAACTTAAAGAGGAGAGTTTAGGAAAAGCTTGAAGCCTTGACGCTTGGGCTGAAGTTTGAGCAGAATTTAAGAGGCTTTTGGGGTATTTAAGAGGCACCAGAGGGTATTTAGGAGCCCGAACGTGTCAAGTTAATTGCATAAAAGCAATCAGGATTTTTCGGCATTGATGCGACAAAATGGCGAAATTTACAAGAAAACGAAATTTGTGCGAAAAAAAGGCCAGAGAGTGGGCGGTTTGACTTGAAACGCCCGGCTGGTTTAGTTAAAATTTTCGAGTTCGCAAAAGCGGACGATGTGTTGATGTTTAAGATTGCTTCACTGCGACTGCGGCAGCTGAAGGGAACTTAAACGGAGCAAGTTGGGACAAACCCAACGACGGGAGCTTCCCGGTACCGCAGGGTGTTTGACACAATGACCCGGGTATACCTATGTCGATGAGACGCGTATGACCGGGTTTTATCATGACCTTGTCTTAAACGCCCGGGAGGGAAGAGACCGAGCAGCAAGCCATAGGAGGAAGTTAAATGGCCAAGAATCAGAAGATCAGAATTCGTTTGAAGGGCTACGATCACAGCATCCTTGACGAGTCGGCCAAGCGCATCGTGGAGACTGCGGAGCGCACGGGGGCCTCGATTTCGGGTCCGATCCCGCTGCCGACGGAGAAGGAAATTGTGACGATCTTGCGTTCGCCGCATAAGCATAAGGATTCGCGCGAACAGTTCGAGATGAGAACCCACAAACGTTTGATCGATATCTTCGCACCGAACCAGAAGACTGTAGATGCGCTCACGCATCTTGATATGCCGGCTGGTGTCAACGTCGAGATTCGTATCTGATTGGTAGTGTAGGAGTTACGTTTGCGCGAGCAAACCAATAACGGAGGTAAAACATGAGTCGATTCATGCTGGGACGCAAAGCTGGGATGACCCAGATCTTCGCCGAAAACGGTGATGTCATTCCCGTGACCGTCATTGAGTGCGGTCCGATTGTCCCAATTCAGAAGAAGACCGAAGCAGTGGACGGTTACAACGCAGTTAAGTTTGGCTTCGGTGAAAAACGCGAAAATCTGGTCAACAAGCCAGATGCGGGTCAGTTCAAGAAGGCGGGCGTGAAGCCGCTTCGCTTCCTGCGCGAATTCCGCGTGGAAGATGTCGAAGCCTTTGAGCTGGGCAAAGAAGTGACGGTTGCGGACGCTTTTGCGGTGGGCGATCACGTCGATGTGACGGGCACAAGCAAAGGTAAAGGCTTCCAGGGCAACATTAAGCGTCACGGTCAAAAAGGTGGACGTGAGGCGCACGGTTCTAAGTACCATCGCCGCGTCGGTTCCATGGGTTCGTCTGCAACGCCGAGCCGCGTAATGAAAGGGAAGAAGATGCCGGGACACATGGGTCATGAGCGTGTCACCATCCAGAATCTCGAGGTTGCTTTGATCGACAGCGAGCGCAATATCCTTGCGGTGCGCGGTGCGGTTCCTGGGCCGAAGGGTGCTCTTCTCGAAATCAAGACCACGGTCAAGAACCACTGAGTGCGGAGGACGATGAGAAATGGCAAAAATTGATGTTTATAACAGAAAGGGCGAAGTGACCGGGCAGATCGAGCTCGCCGATTCCATTTTCGCGGTGACGCCAGATATGAATTTGCTTCACCTCGCCGTGCGTGCTCAACTCGCGAATCGTCGTCAGGGCACGTCAAAGACTAAAGGTCGCAGTGAGGTGCGTGGCGGTGGCCGCAAACCTTGGCGCCAAAAAGGTACGGGTCGCGCCCGTCAAGGTTCTATTCGTGCCGCCCAGTGGGTTGGCGGTGGCGTCATCTTTGGACCGGTGCCCCGTGATTACAGCTTCCGCGTGAATAAGAAAGAGCGCCGCGCTGCCTTGAAGAGCGCTTTGTCGAGCAAAGTGCAAGCGGGCAAGCTGGTGGTCGTCGAAGATTTTGATCTCGCTGAGATTAAAACCAAAGCGGTTGTCGATATGCTCAAAGCCCTCAAGGTTGAGCAAGGTTTCATCGTTGAGTCGGGCTACAACAAGAACTTGATTCTTTCGGCTCGTAACGTGAGCGATGTGAAGACGGCTCCGCTGAATGAAATCAATGTGTTCGATGTCCTGAAATACGATAGCTTGGTGATGTCCAAGAAGGCCATCGAAGAACTCCAGGAGGTGTACAAGTAATGAAAACTCCACAGGAAGTTATTCTTCGCCCGATCATTACTGAGGCGAGCAACGATGCAGTCGCCGATGGCCGTTACACCTTTGAGGTGGCCGTGGATGCGAACAAGACAGAGATTCGCAAAGCCTGCGAGGAGCTGTTCCAAGTCAAGGTGCTCAAGGTGAACACGCAAAACCTCCAGGGCAAATTGAAGAGAGTGGGTCGCCATGAAGGCCGCCGTCCGAATCGCAAAAAAGCGGTGGTCACCATTGACCGCAATCCGCAGCCTGAGAGCTACTTGGGCAAGGGTGGCTCGGCCCAGGTCGTGAATCGTAAATACAAGACTGAGATCGAAGAGTTCGGTCTGTCGCTCTGATAAACGGGATAGGAGATAAATCATGGCGGTTAAGAATTACAGACCGACGTCCGCCGGCCGACGCTTGATGTCGGTGGCTGATTACTCGGTCCTTACGAAGAAAAAACCCGAGAAGGCTTTGCTCAAGAAGAACCCTTCTACCGGTGGTCGCAACAGCTATGGGCGTATCACGGTTCGCTTTAGAGGCGGCGGGAACAAGACGAAAATCCGTGTCATCGAGTGGAAGCGCACGAAGACCGGTGTCCCGGCAACTGTCGCGGCGATTGAATATGATCCGAATCGTACGGCTTATTTGGCACTTTTGCATTATGCCGATGGCGCAAAGAGCTACATCTTGCAGCCGAGTGGCCTCAAGGTTGGCGATCGCGTGGTTGCGGGTCCTCAGGCGGATATCAAAGTGGGTAACAGCTTGCCCTTGGAAAACATTCCGGTTGGTACCGTCGTTCACAACATTGAATTGAAGCCGGGTCGTGGCGCTCAGATCGTTCGTACGGCGGGTGCCCAAGCGCAGCTCTTGGCGAAAGAAGGAAAATTTGCTCAGCTGAGACTGCCCTCTGGCGAAGTTCGCATGGTGCCCATTCAGTGCACGGCGACGATTGGTACAGTTGGTAACCAAGAGCACGAGAATGTTCGTGTGGGTAAAGCTGGTAAGAAGCGTCACCTGGGCCGTCGCCCCCACGTCCGTGGTGTGGTTATGAACCCGAACGATCACCCGCACGGTGGTGGTGAAGGTAAGTCTCCGATCGGCCGTCCGAGCCCGATGACTCCATGGGGTAAGCCGACCTTGGGTTACAAGACCCGCAAGCGCGGCAAGAAGTCTGACAAGCTGATCGTCAAGAGAAGAAAGTAAGGAGGCAGGAATGAGTCGTTCAACGAAAAAAGGTTATTTTGTTGCCGATCATCTCATGAAGAAGATCGAAGCGCTCAACGAGAAAAATGAGAAGTCCGTTGTTAAAACCTGGTCGCGTGCCTCAACAATCTTCCCTGAGATGGTGGGTCATACGATTGCGGTGCACGATGGTCATAAGCATGTGCCGGTGTATATTACGGAAGAAATGGTCGGGCATAAGCTCGGTGAATTTGCTCCGACGCGCACCTATCGTGGCCATGCCGGTAAGAACGAGAAATCGTCGCGCTAAGTGTAGGAGGGCAATGTGAGTAAAAAAGTAATGTCCAAAGAGTACATGCAGGCGCATCGTGATGAACTGCGTCAAGCATATTTCGCCGTGCAGCCCAAGAGCCGCAAGGTGAAGATTCTGACGAAGAAAGAGCGCAAGGAACTCGGCATTGGCAAGGACCGTGGCGTCGCGACCGCGAAGAATATTCGTATTTCGCCGACCAAGGTCAATATCGTCCTCAAGCTGATTCGTGGTAAGAGCCTCAAGGAAGCAGAAGCGATTTTGACTTATACGAACAAGGCTGCCAGCCCCGTGTTGCTCAAGCTCATCCGCTCTGCGGCGGCGAACGCGGTGAACAACAACGAATTGAACGCCGATCGTCTTTATGTTGCAGAGGCTTTTGCCAATAGCGGTCCCTTGATGAAACGTTATCAACCTCGTGCCCGCGGTAGCGCTGGCAAGATTTTGAAGCGCAGCAGCCACATTTCCGTGGTGCTTAAAGAAACCGCTGAAGCGAAGAAGGCATAAGGGAGGCAATAATGGGTCAGAAGATTAATCCTCATGGCATTCGTGTGGGCGTGATCAAAGAATGGAGCACGCGCTGGTATGCCGAGAAGAAGAACTTCAGCAAATATTTGATCGAAGACAAGAAGCTCCGTGATTTCGTTAAGAAGTATTGCTTCGCCAGTGGCGTCAGCCATGTCGATATCGACCGTAAGGGTGATGACAAAACGACTTTGACCATCTTCACTGCGAAACCGGGTCTTGTGATTGGACGTCAGGGTGCTGGGATTGAACAATTGAAGAAAGATTTGAAGAAGACCTTCAAAAAAGAATTCTTCATCAATGTCAACGAAGTGAAAAACGCTGATGCCGAGGCGCAGCTGGTCGCTGAAAACATCGCTAGCCAGCTCGAGCGTCGTATCTCCTTCCGTCGTGCGATGAAGCAATGCATGAGTCGTGCGCTCAAGGCGGGTGCGAAGGGCATCAAGACGCAGGTTTCGGGTCGTTTGGGCGGTGCCGACATTGCGCGTACCGAACACTATCACGACGGAACCATTCCGCTCCAGACCTTGCGTGCGGATATCGATTACGGATTTGCTGAAGCGAAGACGCAATACGGCCAAATCGGTGTCAAAGTTTGGGTGTATAAGGGTGAAGTGCTTCCCCAGAAACAAAATGTGCGTAAAGGAGGCGAAGCCTAATGCTACTTCCAAAAAGAGTTAAATATAGGAGAGTGCATCGCGGCCGTATGACGGGTAAGGCCAGCCGTGGTAACTTCATTGCTTACGGTGATTATGGTCTTCAGGCGACGGAGCCCTGCTGGCTTCGCAGCAACCAGATTGAGGCAGCGCGTATTGCGATTAACCGTCGTATGAAGCGCGGTGGTAAGGTTTGGATCAAGGTCTTCCCGGACAAGCCCATCACCAAGAAGCCTGCTGAAACCCGAATGGGTAGTGGTAAGGGTTCACCTGAGTACTGGGTTGCCGTCATTAAGCCCGGTCGTGTGCTTTTCGAAGTGCGCGCCGTGAATGAACAAGTGGCTCGTGACGCTTTGCGATTGGCACAATACAAGTTGCCTTGCAAGACGAAGATTATTAAGAAAGGTGAAGAGGTGTCGCAATGAAGCTTTCCGCTCTGAGAGAAAAATCAAATGACGAGCTCCTGCAGGAAGTCAAAGAGCTGACCCAAGAATTGTTTAAGCTCCGCTTCCAGCACGCCACTCACCAGCTCGAGGATACGTCGCAGCTCCGTGAAGTGAAGCGTAACATTGCTCGAGTGAAGACCATTTTGCGTGAGCGTGAGATCGCTGAGTCCACGCCGAAGGCATAAGGAGAACGAATAGATGGAGAATCAAAGAAATCTGCGTAAGGTTCGTACCGGCATCGTCGTCTCCAACAAGATGGACAAGACGATTGTCGTTGAAGTGACCGATCACGTGAAGCATCCGCTCTACAAGAAATATATGAAGCGCTCCGTGCGATTCAAAGCCCACGATGCAGAGAATACCTGCAATGAGGGCGATACCGTCCGCATCATGGAGACGCGTCCTTTGAGCAAGACAAAACGTTGGCGCTTGGTGAATGTCATCGAGCGTGCGAAGTAATCCCGCAGCATTGGGATAGGAGGTAAATATGATTCAAGTGCAAACCTTGCTCCGCCCCGCTGATAATACGGGAGCTCGTGAGCTGATGTGCATCAAAGTGTTAGGTGGCTCTTGGCGTAAAACAGCGAACATTGGCGACGTCATCGTTTGCTCGGTTCGCGAAGCAGCGCCGGGTGGCACGGTGAAGAAGGGTGATGTCGTCAAAGCGGTCATCGTCCGCTCCAAGCGTGGCGTGCGTCGTTCAGATGGCTCTTACATCAAATTTGATGAGAATGCGGCCGTCTTGATCCGTGAAGACAAGAACCCTGTTGGAACCCGTATTTTTGGACCGATTGCCCGCGAATTGCGCGATCATGAGTATATGCGCATTCTCTCGCTGGCTCCGGAAGTCCTTTAAGCTGATAGGAGGAAACCATGGCGAAAGTTCATGTTAAAAAAGGCGATACGGTTTACGTCCTCAGCGGCAAGGACCGTGGAAAAACGGGCAAAGTGCTCCGCGTCATTCCCAGCGAAAACCGCGTGGTTGTCGAGGGTGTGAACCTGGTGAGCCGTCATAAGAAAGCAACGACCCCGACGAGCCAGTCTGGCATCATCGAGTTTGAAGCGCCGATCCATGCGTCCAACGTAATGTATGTGTGTGATCAGGCAAAGCGCCCGACGAAGACGGGTGTGAAAGTTTTGGATAACGGCAATCGCGTGCGTTGGTCCAAAGCTGGTCAATGCGAAATCGACACGCTGAAGACGAAGCGCTGATAGGAGAGAGAAATGGCAAGATTATATGATCGTTACAAGTCGGAAGTCATGCCCGCATTGAAAGAGCGTTTCAACTACTCTTCAGTGATGGAAATTCCGAAACTGGAAAAGATCGTCCTCAACATGGGCGTGGGCGACAAAGAAAACAGCAAGTCTGTTGAAAACGCAGCGGGCGATATGGCCATTGTTGCGGGTCAGCGTCCCGTGATTACCAAAGCGAAAAAGTCCATCGCAAACTTCCGTTTGCGTGCGGGCATGAACGTTGGCTGCAAGGTCACCTTGCGCGGTGAGAAGATGTATGAATTCTTGGATCGCTTCATTTCTGTAGCGGTTCCGCGTATCCGCGACTTCCGTGGCTTGAATCCGAACTCTTTTGATGGCCGTGGCAACTACGCCCTCGGTGTCAAGGAGCAGTTGATTTTCCCGGAAATCGATTACGACAAGATCGAT
>JAEWGS010000022.1 GCA_023388205.1 Bacillota bacterium | reverse complement strand
GATATCGTAAGCCCAACCGTCACCACCGAAGATCCATGTGCTGCGTTTCACGAAGTAATCCTTGTTGGTCAGGATGAGTTCAGCATCCGCTTTCTTGGGACCATTGTAGGCTTCCAAAGCTTCCGTCAGCTTCTCGCTGAGTTCAACGGTCGTTTCACCGTTGTCACGGTTGGCCATCCAGGCCGCGATCGCTTCATTCAAAGCCTCGTCGCCGGACTCAGCCTGCAAGGCCTCGAGCTGCATCGTGACACGCTCACGGATCTGTTTCGCGGCCAAATGCATACCTAAGCCGTTTTCGGCGTTATCTTCAAAGAGTGAGTTCGCCCATGAGGGTCCTTTGCCTTCTGCATCCGTGCAGTACGGCTGGCTCGGGCAGCTACCACCCCAAATGGAGGAGCAGCCCGTCGCATTCGAAATCTGCATGCGGTTACCGAAGAGCTGCGTCACCAACTTAGCATAAGGCGTCTCACCGCAGCCAGCGCAAGCACCCGAGAATTCGAGGTAGGGGTACTGGAACTGGGAACCCTTGACCACATTGGTCTTCATCGGGTTCTTCTTGTGCGGCAAACGGATCATGTAATCCCAGCGCTCTTCTTCATCCATCATTTCGCCAATCGGAGCCATGAGCAAGGCTTTTTCTTTGGCCGGACAGACATTGGCGCAGCTACCGCAGCCCGTACAGTCGAGAACAGAAATCTGAATCTTGAACTGATAGTTATCATAAGGCTTGCTGCCCTTGATGGTCTTGGTGCCCGCCGGCGCATTGGCCGCTTCTTCTTCGGTCAAGAGGAACGGACGAATGACCGCGTGCGGACAGACATAAGCACACTGGTTACACTGGATACAATTCTCAGGAATCCAGTTCGGAACGTTGACCGCAATACCGCGTTTCTCGAATTTGCTCGTGCCCTGAGGCAGCGTACCATCGGCATGATCGATGAAGAGACTGACCGGGAGCGTATCACCCTGCTGAGCATTCTGAACACCAGCAATCTTTTCAAAGTAATCGGTGGTCTTCTGCTTCGGCTGATTTTGACCTTCTGCCGTTGCCCAATGATCAGGGACATTCACGCGATGCAAGCTGTTGATACCCGCATCCACCGCCGCATAGTTCATGTTGACGATATCGTCACCCTTGCGGCCATAGCTCTTAACAATGAATTCCTTCATGTACTTGACGGCATCGTCCACCGGCAAGATGTTCGCCAACTTGAAGAAAGCCGCCTGGAGCACGGTGTTTGTGCGCATGCCCAAACCAATCTTCTGGGCGATTTCCACCGCAGGCACAGTGTAGAACTGAATCTTCTTGTTCGCGATCTGACGCTTCATGTAAGCGGGCAGATGTTCCTCAAGTTGTTCATCCGTCCAAAGCGTATTCAGCAAGAATACACCGCCTTCACGCAAGGGCGCCAACATATCGTACTTATCCACATAGCTCTGCTGCGAGCAGGAAACGAAGTCCGCGCTATTGATCAGGTAAGGCGAGGTGATCTGCTTATCGCCAAAGCGCAAGTCAGAAATCGTGATACCACCCGACTTCTTGGAGTCGTAGGAGAAGTAAGCCTGAGCGTACTTGTCCGTATGGTCACCGATGATCTTGATCGAGTTTTTGTTCGCACCGACCGTACCATCAGAGCCCAAGCCCCAGAAGCGGCAAGCAACCGTGCTCTCGTGCGCCACGTTGATATGTTCTTCACGCGGCAAGGACAAATGAGTCACATCGTCCGTGATCGCCAAAGTAAATTCTTCCTTCGGCTGTTCGCTCATCAGGTTCTTGAAGCAGGCCAAGATATCATCCGGCGTCGTGTCCTTAGAACCCAAACCATAACGACCGCGAATGATCGAAACCTTGCGATCATCACCGCAGAAAGCCGCCTTGGTATCCAAGAGCAAGGGTTCACCAATAGAACCCGGTTCTTTGGTACGATCCAGCACCGCAATGCGCTTGACGGTCTTGGGGAAGGCTGCCAGGAAGCGATCCTGCAAGAAGGGGCGATAGAGATGAACATTCACCAGACCCACCTTGTGGCCTTGGCGATTCATGTAGTTCACCGTCTCCATGATGGTCTCGCAAATCGAACCCATGGCGACAATCACATACTCGGCATCTTCAACACCGTAGTAGTTGTAAGGCTTGTAGTCACGGCCTGTGTGCTTCGAGATCTTCTCGAGGTACTCTTCCACGATTGGACCCAAAGCGGTGTAGTAGTTGTTCTGCGCTTCTTTGTTCTGGAAGAAGACATCAGGATTCTGAGCCGAACCGCGCAAAGTCGGGTGATTCGGGCTCAAGGAACGCTCACGGAAAGCGCGAATGGCGTCATGGTCGACCATCTCAGCGAGGTCTTCATATTCCAAAGCTTCGACCTTCTGAATTTCGTGAGACGTACGGAAACCGTCAAAGAAATGCAAGAACGGTACGCGACCTTTGATCGCACTCATGTGCGCAACCGCAGCCAAGTCCATAACTTCCTGGACGCTGCTCGAGCACAACAAAGCAAAACCGGTCTGACGGCAAGCCATCACGTCGGAATGGTCACCGAAGATCGAGAGCGCATGCGTCGCAAGGGCACGTGCGGACACGTGGAAAACGCCCGGGAGCAGCTCACCAGCGATCTTGTACATGTTCGGCTCCATGAGCAACAAGCCCTGAGAAGCCGTGAAAGTTGTGGTCAAAGCACCCGCGTTCAACGAACCATGCACCACACCTGCAGCGCCGCCCTCAGATTGCATTTCAACTACGTTCACGGTCTGACCGAAGATGTTCTTTCGGCCCTGTTGCGACCACTGATCGACGTAGTCAGCCATCGGTGACGACGGGGTAATCGGATAAATACCAGCCACTTCTGTGAAGGCATACGCGGTATGCGCAGCGGCGGTATTACCATCCAACGTCAAATAACGTTTTTGTTTTGACATTGTGATCTCCTCACTCTTATTAAATTTTTCTCTTATGACATCGGTTGACCGCGCATAAGGCACAGCTCTATTTCGAATCTTTTGCCGCCTACATCAAAAAGCAGTCAAAACACGCTTCAACGTAGCGCAAAACAATCTGAAATAAACCTATTAAATACTTTCAAAGTATACCATAGCTCCAGCGCTCAAAATCTATGAAGCAAAGCACAAAAAAGGAGCTTTCGCATCGCGAAAGCCCCTTTAATTTACTGAATATGAGAGTTAGCTTAGGCTAATCTTTTGTCGCGTCAAGAAAGGACGTCCAAACGCTTTTTTTTCGCTCCCAAAAGCTCTGATTAGAACTAGGGAATAAAGACCTCCTTTTTTCAGGTATCCTCGACTTAGGCCTTGCAAATCACTTCAAATTCATCGGCTTTGAGCGAAGCACCACCCACTAAGCCGCCATTGATATGTGGCTGCGCAAACAAGCCTTTCACATTCTGAGCGTTAACTGAACCCCCGTAGAGAATACGCGTGGCAGCTGTGCACTTCTCGCAATAAAGTTCCTCGAGCAGCTGACGAATCTGCGCACAAACTTCCTCTGCCTGCTCATCACTCGCAGTTTTTCCGGTGCCAATCGCCCAAATCGGCTCATAAGCAATCGTCAGCAAGAAGAGCTTTTCACTCGGAACATTGGCCAAAGCCGCGCGGACCTGAGTCTCAATCACCTTTTGCGTCTCACCCGCTTCTCTTTGTTCCAAGCTTTCGCCGACGCAGATAATCGGACGGCGGCCCCACTTCAGGCAGGCCAAAACCTTCTGATTCACCGTTTCGTCCGTCTCACCATTATAGGCGCGACGCTCGCTATGTCCCAAAACCACATAAGGCACTTCCATCCGAGCCAGCCACTCAGGAGACACTTCACCCGTGTAAGCCCCCTTAGCTTCGTGGTGGCAGTTTTGCGCCGCAATCTTAATATTGCTGCCAGAAGCCGCCTTGAGCGCCGCATCAAGTGCCGTAAAGGGCACCGCGCAAACCACTTCAGAACTCACGGTCGAAACCTTGGTCTTCAATTCTTCAATATAAGCGGCCGCCTTGGCTGGGATACCCAAATTCATCTTCCAGTTCCCCGCAGCCATCTGACGCTTAGGATCAAGATCATTCACGATGTCGATACCCGGGAGCACTTTCCCTTCTAAGAATTCCAAAGAAGCACCGCCACCCGTGGAAATATGGGTCACCTGATCCGCAAAGCCGAGTTTCTCGATCGCTGCAGCACTGTCGCCGCCACCGATGATGGACACTGCATTCGACTCAGAAATAGCCTGAGCGACACCGCGCGTTCCTTTGGCGAAAGCATCAAATTCAAAGACGCCCATCGGTCCGTTCCAAACCACGGTCCCCGCGTTTTTCACCTTTTCACCGTACAAAGCGATGGTCTTTTCGCCGATATCCAAGCCTTCCCAATCCTCAGGGATGGTGCCCGCCTCAATCGTCTTATGAGGGGCATCTGCCGCAAACTCTTGCGCGATAACCGTATCGATCGGGAGTAATAACTCAACCCCTTTTTCCTTTGCCTTTTCCAACAAAGACTTCGCAAAGTCGATCTTGTCAAGTTCCAAGAGGCTCTTGCCCACTTCCTTGCCCAAAGCCTTCTGGAAGGTATAGGACATGCCGCCGCCAATAATCAAAGTGTCGACTTTATCAATCAAATTTTCGATCACCGAAATTTTGTCTGAAACCTTAGCCCCACCGAGAATAGCCACAAAAGGACGCTTGGGATTTTCCAAAGCTTGACCCATGATCTCCACTTCACGCTGAATCAAATAGCCAATCGCTGAGGGCAGGTAGTTCGCCAAGCCAGCGGTCGATGCATGTGCGCGGTGCGCTGTACCAAAAGCATCGTTGACATAAATTTCCGCCAAAGACGCAAGCTCAGCTGCGAACACAGGATCATTTTTGGTTTCTTCTTTGTGGAAGCGGACATTCTCCAGCATCATGACGTCGCCATCTTTAAGCGCCGCAGCCTTCGCTTTGGCGTCTTCACCGATGACGTCTTTGGCCAGCTGAACCTCTTTGCCCAAAAGCTCAGACAGGCGTTCCACGGCGGGACGCATCGAGAACTTATCTTCCGGACCATTTTTCGGACGGCCCAAGTGGCTCACCAAAATCACGCGAGCACCGCGATCTGCCAAGGTTTTGATCGTCTTCAAAGCGCCCTGAATACGCTTGTCGTCCGTGATCTTACCTGTCTCTTTGTCCAGCGGTACATTAAAATCCACGCGCACAATGACGCGTTTTCCTTGTACCTGCAGGTCATCAATCGTTTTCTTCTGCATCTGTGCCATGTCACACCTCATACCTTCTTGTTTATCAGAGGCTTTCGCTCATCGCTTCACCTCAAAACAACATACCGCGTCATTATACAACTTTTTTTATCAATTCACCGTTTTATCGTCGATACGAGGCAGCGAGGCCGCGCATCGCTTAAGACACCGATTGGATCTTCATATCTGCCCTTCGCGCTCGATATGGAAACATGGAGTCGCGTGAAGATCGATTGAAATGCATACCAAAAGCCTTGGCGCAACGACGAAAGCTCAAGCTGCTGAGAATTTTGAAAATAAAATCACCGACGCTACGATGATGGCCTGTTGCCAAGCTCTAGCTAAATTTATATTTAGTTAAAAGGGTTGTTTAAATAAACGATCATCTAAATACAGGTAGAATTTTTTCATGAGCCAGCCAGTTCCAAAGCCGATCAAGAACAGCAAAGGAGCTAGCTGGACATACTCAATAAAACTTTGTAAAAAGTACATCGATGAGCTCCCTTGCCATTCAAAACCAGTCCATAAATTAATCAAAGCATAACTGATTGCAAGGCTCAGATAAATGGATAGATTCATGATGAAAATGGTCTTGATATTATGCTTCTTAAAGCTTTCAAATAAACCGATGCACAAAAGGCATTTAGGTAACACGAGGTACAGTAAATAAGGTGGTGAAATCATTAGAATCAATCCATCGCGTGGTTCTGTTAAAAACGGAGCCAACAATACTACCAAAAGATTAAACGACAAAGCATTAACAATCGGGCATAAAAAATAAATCAGCATTCTCTTCCTATAAGACTTGACCTGGGAACTTTTGGGAAGCTGAATGGGTCTTATTTCTTGAGCACTTAACTTACTCGGGTTTACTAAGTTCGTTTGCTGATTCTTTTTCATCTGGAGAACTTTCTAGCACGATTTGAATGAATTCTAAGCTCAAAACGGCTCATCTTCAAGAAAAGTTGCTTAACGACAAGCTCGAGTGAGATCACCTTTGACCGCTGAGCTGCGGCATTGTAAACGCCCTTGCTGATTTTGGAGACGAGTACAAAAGCTTGATCGAGCGTTCATTAAATATCTGTAGCCTCACTTTTGATGGCGCTCGCCTATGAGGAAGCGCCCTGCGATAAGGTTTCGCAGGGCGCTTTTTAGGCAAGCGAGGTAATGAGCTCAGAAAATGTGGCCCCTTAGATCGAAGTTCAAGCGTCCCCCTCTTACCTTGCCAGTCTCACCCTTTGATCCTTTGAATCATCAAGGATCCCAGCTCATAACTTTGTCTCAAAGCCTTATCCCAATCAGACTCAGGTCGATCCAGAAGATAGTGTTGAAGTTCGAAATCAAAAAGCCCATCAAATCCGATCTCCCGAAGTCCATCTAGCACCTCTGACCAGGCGCAGCGCCCCGTATAAGGTAGGCGATGAATATAGTTTTTTCCCCACTCATCTGAGATGTGCAAGGCCAACAAACGATCTGAAATTTGGTGGAGCACTTCGCGCTGATCCAATTGTTCATAGCTCCCATGCATCGTATCCCAACAGATGCCGACATGCGCCTCGTCAAGCGTATCAATGAGCTCAATCAGTTCGTCGGGCCGCACACAGTAGCGTTTGATATGGGACTCTGCTTCCCCCCACATATTTTCAATGGCTAAGTCGAGATCAAAGCGGCGCGCGAAGTGCGAAAGGGCCTTGAAGTATGCGACATTTTTCTCCAAAGAGTCTTCCCTAATCTGCCTCGACAGGGCTTCTTCCATCTCAGCAAGGTCAGCTGCAGATGCAGAAAGCTCAAATTTCTTTTTCTTTTCAAGCAAGGCCTGAGCCCGATCCGATATATAAGTCGAGGGATGCAAAACACCGACTCGGACGCCCAAAATAGAACAGGCCTCTATCGCGCGGCGCATCGTTTCTTCGGTATCTCGGGGGTGCGTCTTTTTCGCACAAAAATCCCGAATCGGCAGGTGGCATTGAGCGATCTGAAGCCCCAAGGAATCCGCTCGTTTTCGAATCTCTTTGACCCAAGCCTCCCAATTTTCTGTCAAAAAAGGAGACGGCAGCGGTGTGAAGACCTGATCGACGAAGCAAAAGTCGACAAAGCGATAGCCCGCCTTTGCGATATAGGCCAAGCTCTTTTCGACCTTGACATAATCGCCGGAGCTTCGTTCAAATAAAATGTTACTCGACGTACAAAGTTCCATCTTCTCCTCAACCTTCCCCTCACTCAAAACAAAAACCTTGTCTGATTAAATCCATCGCTTCAATCACGCCATAAATCGCACGGCCTTGGGCGACGTAGCTCGCTTGTTCTTTAAGTGCATCACTCGCATTATTCACGGCGACAGAGTATTTAGCTCTTTGAAACATCGGAATATCATTGCTGTTATCGCCAATGACCAAGATTTCTTCAGGCTTCAAATTCAAGTACTTTGCTAAATGGAAAACGCCCTGTCCTTTGTTGGCCTGCACTGAAACGATTTCACAACCCAAGATCCCATAATAGGCAATGCTAAATTGATCCTCGAGCCGCTCTAAAATGCCCAAATAATCCGATATGCCGTGATCATCCTCTGGCTTTGCAAACAAATTGACTTTGATGATCTGTTTCCCCAAGCGCCCCAAAGCCTCTCGGTCAAACACAGGATAAGCTGCCCCTTTTGCTCGCCTCAGCTGGACCCACTCAGTTTCTTGGAGACAGTATTCTGTGTCGCCCGCATAAAGGAGCACCGTGTGCCCATCTTGCGCCACCGCTTCGAGGAAATGCCATATCCCAGTGATGTCAAAACTTTCCTCGAAAACGCGCCTGCCCTGATCTTCAAGAATCGCACCGTTGCAGGCGAGAATCGGCGTGCTCAGCCCCAGCTTTTCCGCGTACTTATAAATAGCAAAAGAGGGTCTGCCTGAAACGAGAGAAAAGCCAAGTTGAGGATCCCTTTGCTTGAGGGCTCGAAGGCTTTCTTGGAAGCGCTGCACAAGATTTTCACCGAGGCCTATCTCTGGATCCAAAAGGGTCCCATCAATATCGGACGCAATCCAACGTATCGGACAAGCTGTTTGATTCCTATTTGGCGTCCTTTCCCTTTCAAGCGACTTTTGATCTCTCGTTTCACCCATAAACTCACCTTTTATCAAAAAAGAAAAAATGCCGGCACTGAAAGACAAGTGCCGACACTTTTACCTTGCTCAATCAAGCTTTAGTCATTCGCCAAATGCCAATCGTCCAAAAGTCGATTACACCCATCCACGATCGCCTGAACCGTCGCATCGACGTCTGTTTTTCCATTGCAGAAATCCAGCATCACATTCGTGATCAGCTTGTCAATTTCGCTGTAGCAAAGGTCCATCGGTTCTTGCGTATTCGGGTCGCTGTTTTTGACGATCTCGAGAGCCGTCTTGAAGTTCGGATTTTCTTCGTAGAACTTCTTCATTTCCGCTTCGTTTTCTGCTGCAACATTCGTAGGAATGTAGCCCGATTTTTGAGCGATTCGGCTTTGGATATCCGCTTTCGACAAATAGCTCATGAAATCCCAAGCTGCCTTGACGCGATTTTCATCGCCGCGGTTAAAGAGCACCAAACAGCTTCCGCCAACGGCAGCACCGGATTCATCTGCCGCATTCACCTTCGGCATCGGCACGGTCTGCCACTTAAAGCTCGAACCAACCAAGTCATTGACGGCGCCAACTTTTGACGAAGACATCAAAACCATGGCGGTTTTTTTCGCAGCAAATTCTTCAGCTGCTTTATTCTCTTGATAGAGATAGCCGCCCGTTTTATTCAAAGTCTCCAGCTTCGTCAAGAAATTCTTGAGCGTCCCGTCTTCCCCAGCTGTAATTTTTGTCATCGGTGCCTTACGTCCGCCCTCTTGATCCCCAAAGAAAGCATCCTTTTTCTGACTGACTGAGAAATTAACAAGCTGATAGCGCTTGACCTGGGATTCAAAGGCATACTGCTGCACTTTGTCACCTTGCTTCTTGGTCAGCTTCGGCGCAATCTCAATGAGTTCATCAAAGGTTTTGGGCACGTCTACGCCCGCCTCTTTGAGCATATCTAAGTTGACATACATTTCCAAAGTCGAATTGAGGAAAGGTAAGGCAACCACTTCATCGCCGTAGGTCACACTTCGGAGCAAAGCCGGATAAAAGTCCTCTTTCTTCACTTTGGAATTGGCATCAGCAAGCAAAGACTCCACCTTGACGGTCCAATCGAGAGAAAGCATCGACGGGATCGTTGAAGTCAGGCCCACATTGATATCACAGGCATTATTCAAGTCCTTAGACTGATAGGCTAGAATCTGCTTATCTGTTCCCTCGTAACCTTGGTAAACGGCTTCGACGCGAATGCCTTTGTCCTTGCCTTCACCCTGGTTGTATTCGTCGACAATCTTCGTCAATTCGTCGCCCAAAGCGCCACCCAAGCTGTGCCAGAAAACAACGACTTGCTCCCCTTGGCTCTTGTCCTTATGCTCACTCAAATTCTGAGCTTCACTCGACGCGGCTTCGCTTGCGGCTTCTTCTGTTGAAGCGCCCTCGCTATGCTTCGACTCAGTCTCAGAAAGCTCTGCCGAAGGCTGCCTCTCGGAAGCCGAAGCTTCTGAGCGCTGCTCAGAGGAGTCGGACTCACTCTTGGCAGAAATCTTTTGACCTTCAGTGACATCGCTCTGAGTGGTCTTCGTGCCCGATCCGGCACCCTGGCAAGCCACCAAGGAGCCTGCGAGTAAGAGCGACAAAACTAAACTGCTTAGTTTTTTCATAACGCTGTCCTTTCTTTTCACTTAATAAATTAAGTTTCACTCATTAAATACCAACCCATGTAGCCCTAGCTCATCCCGATCTTTGAGGTACATCTTAAATTAAAAAATCGCAGAGGCGTGAAAAATCACGTGGAGGATTCGCTTTTATTCTTTGACCGCACCGGCCGCCATGCCCGCCGTGATTTGCTTTTGGAAGAAAGCAAAAATGACAATCGAAGGCAGGAGGATCAAAACGGCAGCTGCCATAATTTCACCGTAAGAGCTTTGAAGTTCAGAGGTCCCGAGTTTGGTGATAATGACCTGAGCCGTTCGCATCGGATTGCTGTTGGTGACCAGCAAGGGCCACAAATAAGCATTCCAAGACGTCACGAAGGACGAAATGAACACGGTCGCTAGGATCGCTTTGGATATGGGCAAGAGAATGCGGATCAAGAAGAAGAGATTGCTGCATCCGTCAATTTTTGCCGCCTCACGGATCGCCATAGACTGGGTCATGAAGCTTTGGCGCAACAAGAAAATATTGGCCGCCGACACGGCATAGACCAGCGTCATACCTAAATATGTATTAATCAAGCCGAGCTCAGCCGTCGTGAAGTAGTTCGGAACCATCAACATTTCTGCGGGGACGATCATCGTGCCAATCACCATGAAGAACAGGAACTTTTTTAGAGGGAATTCAAAATAGGCAAAGGCGTAAGCTGCCAAGGCCGCCGTAATGACACGCATGATCGATGTGATAAAGGCCACAAAAAAGGAGTTGAAGATATAGCGGAAAAAATACTGCCCCGCAAGGACTTTAACATAATTATCAAAGCTCGCTTCTTTCCAAAAATCCAAGAAACCTTTAGACGTAGGATTGATGATCGCCGAGGGTCCGAGGAAAGATAAACGCAAGGCGTAAAGCAAAGGCAAGATCAAGAGCAAGCCGACCACAACACAAAAAATCTGAAAGACAATGGATTTAAGTACATTCTTTTTCATTGGTAATGCACCTTCTTCTCAAAACTCATGCTCATCGCAATAAAGAGACCTGAAATGATGAAGCCTAAAATCGCAGCCGCAAAGGCGTAGTTATAGTTGGTGCTTGCGATCGCCTTGTTATAAATGTAAGTGATGATCGTCTCGGTTTTGCCATTCGGTCCGCCGCCCGTCAAAATGAGCGTGTAGTTGGCCACCGTCATCCCGTAAGCAATATCTTTGATCAACAAGAAAAAGAGCATGGGCGAAATGATCGGCAAGATGATTTTTGCCTGCATTTTGATCGGAGGGACGCCGTCTAATTTGGCGGATTCCAGAACAGATTGACTGATCCCGCGCTGTGCGGCGAGCATAAAGAGGAAGTTGTAACCGATGTTGTGCCAAATCTGAATGATCATCAAGCTCAAAAGCGCGAAACGCGGATCGCCCAGCCAGTCAATATGCACCCCTAGAATACGATTCAAACTGCCAAACGAGGGGTTGTAAATGATCTGGAAAATCATCGCCATAACCGAATCAGAGGTCGCCAGAGCCAGCGCAAAAAGCACTTCATAAACCACTGAAAATCTACGACGCTTTCGGCAGAGCGATGCTAACAAAAAAGCGATAGCAATCGACACCGGAACCGTGATCAAAACGTAGATGAACGTGTTCATCACCGCCTGCAAAAAGCTAGGATCTTTCAAGACGCGAAGGTAATTTTCCAGACCCGTAAAACTCCGAAGAACGCGAAACTGATTCACTCGAAATAAGCTAAGAATCAGGTTCTTAATAAACGGATAATAGACAAATAAAATCAGAAAAAAGAAGGCAGGAAATAAATATAAATAGGGCTCTACACAAGAAATAAATGTCTTTTTCCCTATTCGCGTCTTGCCTTTGCTGATGCTCATGAAGTCACCCCCCTACGCAACTTGGTCCGACTAACTTCGACTAACTCTGACTGACTCTGTCTAACGCCAACTGACTCAGTCTGACCCAGCCTGTTAGATTTCAGCGAGTTTTTGAAACAGATCTTCCATCAAAAGATCCCGATTGATCGCGTAGACATAACGAATCAAATGCCGTCTCGGATCACGACTGTAATAACGATCGTAGGTCATGATCGGGCTACTTTCCAAGCGGTCTAACATGAATGCGTTATCGACAAGCCAAGCGACCGCGGTCACATCTGACAAGGGTCTAGACCACACTTTGTTTCCATAAACGAGCGCCGCTTCTTCGCAGGTCTTTTGAATCAGATAGTCACAGAAATCGTTCTTGCCCTCAAGGTAGTGTTTGAGTTCGGCTTCACCTGTATGGAAATGATCCACGACACCGCGGCCCGGCAAAAGCACCAACGGTGCACCCGAGCCCAGAATAACGCGAGCCGCCGCAATATCACCGCTCGCATTGAAGGAGTTATTATCATGCCAATCCAAGCTCATGCCACCCAGCCAAACAATAAAAATCCGATCGATGATGCTCGGATCTTTAATGATCGCCGAAGCGATGTTGGTCGCCGCCGCGATACCGATAACATAAAGCGGGTTTTCGCGCGTATGCTTCTTGGCCCGTGCAATCAAATCCTCCACCGCATCTGAGGGCACAGCTTCAGTCTCTGAACTCAAGAAGCGGGGCGCGCCCTTATAGACCGGGTACGCATCAGACGGTAGGTGCATCAGCTCAAAAACCTTAAAAATTTCTAAATAGCTCTTCTCCATGCCGTCTTGAGCCGAAGTGGAGTGATGATTAAAAAAAGGCGCCGCATAGATCGCTTCAAGATGGATTTTGTTCTTCGATTGAATCAAATAAGCCAGCGCGAACTGATCATCCACCTCATTAAAAGCATCCGTGTCCAAAACCGCATCAATGCACCCCTCGGGGCGTCTCAGGCGATCGAGCACTTGGATCTGATGGTCGAGATCAATATCATCTGTAAAAGCAAACCCAAAAGGATTCTTAGACATATGGGGGCCTCTTTTCTTGTTGATTTCAAGCTCATTCTAAAAATTGAACTGCCATTTTTGAAGCTCTTTTTTTCGCTCTTCCGAAGTTTTTTGATTCAAGTCTACAAGGGATGCTCCTAGTCCCAAATCGATCAATAATTTTTCTTCTTTTTCGTTTGGCTGAAAGACTTCTTGCGTGACAGGATCTAAGGCTCTGAGATAGTGCCGATAAAGTTCGATCAGCACTTTCACTTGCTCTGTAAAAGTCTGCGCCGTGTGTGTTTGAGCCAAAAAAGCGCGTAGAACCTGCGCCAAAAAATCCTGAGCGCTATAGAGTTCTTTCAACGCCGCTTCACTTTGCTGCCCTGAAAGATTCAAGCCCTGCTTCAGCACCTCTCTTTTTCCGTAAGAAAGTTCGATCGACTTCAACGCTAGGTGCAAGTTAAAAAGATCATGCATGGATGGCTTCTGAAGGCCCTGCACCAAGCTCTCCAAGTGCGCTTGATAGCGTTCAAATCTTCCTGGTTCATCCGACAAAAGCTTCAGTTGAATCATGGTGTTGATCACCTGTGCTTGATCCATAGGTTCACCTCTTTTTGATCCTTTCTTCTAGCTACGCTCAAAACGGTCCATCGGCGCTCAAAACGGTCCGTCGGCTTTTTTGAGTTCAAACTCAAGGCTGCTCTGTGGGATCAGTTCCCCAAAATTGTCATATGCTGTCAGTTTCAGCTTCAAGTTCCCTTGTTTCAATTCACTTTCAGAAAGGAGCATTTGATTTCTAAATTCCAAAATAGACTTCTGCTCTTTTTCACCGTAGCGGCGCGTCATCTCTGCTGGCGCATCAAAAGATCTCAGCAATTGCGATCCTGAACAAAGTTCGTAATGAATCTCTGCTACATAGCGATCCAAGGTGTAGGTTTCATCATCATTCAGATGAATTTGTATTTCTGTATTCTTGATCGGCTTAAAGACGCCCTGAATGATCAGCGGACGATTCGGATAACAAAGCACGCCATCGCTGAGATCAAAATCGCTTCGCGTCACGTCAATCAAGGCGGGGTCATAGATCAACGCCGAAGCCTCCGTCTCAATCTCAGCATCTCTTATCACCGCCGTAGACGCAGCATCTGTCGTCGCCACTGTCTTTGCTTCTTGCGTCGACGTTTCATGTGCTTGACTCGATTCTTCCGGAGCTTTTTCTTCACCGTAATCAACTCGAGTCACGAGCAGGCTCTGATCCAGCGGGAAAGGCAAGAAAGATCCCAACTTCTCATTTTTGTCCTGCCCAAGATAAGCGTCTCCCGTGTCGTAATAATAAAAATCGACGTGCTCGCTTTGATCTAAATATCCATTGTGATTGAGCCGACCGATCTCCACGGCATAAGTCGCACATGTGTTCGTAATGTTGTACAAAAGCACGCTGGTCTTAGGTCCGTCGTATTCATACGCATCCGCGAAACGCCACTTAGGTGCAATTTCACCCGAGAGTTTTTTAGCTGTCTCTGAATTTAATAGGTCTGCGGGGAACCAATTCCCTGGGAAGGGATCAAGATAAAGATGGTAACCTTGCTTCTTGGCAAAGGCTTTCACAAGATCCAAGTGCTTCGCCGGAGAAAAACGAGCCGCAATACGATGCTCGATCTGTCCTAACACAATGTCTTTTTGAGAAGCTCCCCTCAAAGTCCCATCCGCATCATAAAGCGAAACTCTGATCTGATACTTACCCTCTTGAAGCGGCGCGAGATTTTGATCTTGTTCATCTTGGAGATTCGTATCTCTTTTATATTGCGTTCCAGAAATGAGTGCAGCAAAAGAAAATGCATCAAAAGCGATCTTTCTGTAACTATCTCTAAAACTTGCCACGTCCTTTGGGTCATAGACTAAATCTGGCATGAGTGACGCACTAAAGTCTGCTCTATTTTCACCGTAATAAAGCAAATCCGCGTAATCGAGGTACATGTCATCCGCCCGAGTCCACGCTGTCTTCTCTAAATGGCGACAAAGCGTCTCGTGCTCGTCCACCAAATCGACCACCAGTTTCGAGTCTTCGGGGATCGCTTCAGAAAAATTGCCTATCACATAAAAATCGCGATCTGCAGCAATCGTGTCTTGTCCTTCGGAAGGCACTTTGATCGTGATATTCAGGTCGGCCTCTGGTCGAGTCGTTGACGTCGAAGATTCTGCCCAAATCCAATTAGGACAAGACCCAAGGACAGCGCAGGAAATAAAAAAACACAGAACTGTTTGCCGTACACGCCAAGACTTGCTCATATGACGTCCTCCCGATCCAAAACTTTTCGTTTTTATACCTTTTTTACGAAGAAAAGACAAGATGAATTATTTTTTTGTGTGCATTAACCAGCTCTTAGCCACATAAAATAAGGCGAATAAAGACCTTACTAAAACGAAAACAGAGCTTACGTTTTGTTTTTCAGCCCTGATCATCTCGAATTTAAGTTTGATTGCTGCACCGTCATTCACTGACTAAAAAGCAAAAAGGCCTTCCCTCAACACGGCATTTTTCCCTTCAATTCTCTCTTTGCGCTTG
>JAEWGS010000096.1 GCA_023388205.1 Bacillota bacterium | reverse complement strand
GTGCGAGCTTCTCTTTGGCATCCGAAATCCAAAGCGCCTTATTCAAATAACAGGCGAGCACCAATACCTGATCTGGCGCCGCTTCCTGAAGGTAGCGATAAAAAGAAAAAGACTGCTGACTCGTCACTTCAAAACCACGATGATTCGAGGTGTGTTCCATCATCTCTCGCAAGATCCCATAGTCTTCAGGCCCCAAGTAGCGCAGCTCCAGACCTTTTGAAAAAGGCCCTGCCAACTTTTTCTTCAGAGATTTCATGAGGCTTTTTTCATCAAAGCCACGCAGGTCTTTCGTATAAAAAAAGCGCACCTGCACGTCATCATTTTCATAAGAATCCTGCTGCTCAACCACGCCACCTTGCGCCTTCAAAACATCCATCAAAGCTTGAGCCTGAGAATCTTGCCCTAAACAAGTCACATCTTGGTAGTGTTGCAGGGGTTCCATTAAATTCAGTTGTAAAGCAATGACGCGCCTTTCTTTTTTGAGCTGTTTCAGCAAAGTCTGGACAAATTCCGCTAGGAGGTGGGGCTCGCAGTCTTTTTCAAACACTGGCCCATAAAGCAATCTCGCCCTGTAGAAAAAGCGTTTCCAGCGCTGGTAATAAAGGACCGCAGCCACGCGAACTTGCCCGGCATCGAGCAAGCCAAAATAAGCGCAACGCTCTTGCATCCGAGCCCTTGCATGAACATAAGATGGCAGCTGCGTCAAAATCACTCGATCCTCACTGCGCTTCAAAAAGTCCATGTATTCTGTTTCGCTTAGGAAGCGTCCTTGCATATGGGTCATCCTTTTCTCTTATGGTATGCGATCGTCTCACTTTCTCCTATAGTCTAAGCCTTTGCGAGCAAGTCGGCTATAGAGTTCCTTTCTCGCCTTTATGGAGCAGCCGCTTTGAGCGCCTCAAACAGCAGCGAAAAGCTCAAACGCCGCAACGACAACAGGCCGACAAAAGGACGAGGGAAGGCCTAAGCACCGCAACTGCGCCGCAAAACGCAACAGCACCGCAACAGCGCCGCAACTTTTATAAAAAGCTTAAAATAAGCTCTCTCGATACCCAAGGAATGAATGTTCTACACTTTGCTGTCTTCGAGCGTTTTCCGCGCAAGCTCCTTTTTTTTGCCGAAGCTCAGGTGAAACTTTCTGGAGGTCTACATGAATACACAAGTCGATATGTCCTCTCTGCTTCAAAAACTCATCGCTCACATCGACGTCGCCGCACTCATTCGAGATCGCCGCTATTTGCACCAGCATCCCGAACTTTCCGGTCAAGAGTATGAAACGTCACTATTTTTGAAAAAGCGTATGGAAAAGCTCGGCTATCGCATTCACCCCGTGGCAGGCACAGGGTTTATCGCAACTTATCAAAGTCAGACTCCAGGCCCCAAACTCGCCTTTCGCAGCGATATTGACGCGCTCCCCATCGAAGAAAAGAGCAGCTTACTCAATGGACAGCCCCGCCCCGTCTGCAGTCAGCAAGCGGGCGTCATGCATGCTTGCGGTCACGATGGGCATATGGCCATTCAGTTAGAACTGGCGCGCTTGCTGATGGAAGCTAGGGATGAGCTTTGCGGTGAAATCCTTTTTATCTTTGAAGAAGGCGAAGAAATCGGTTGTGGTATTGCGGCTATGTTAGAGGCCCTGAAGTCTTTTTCTCCCGATGCCATCTATGGAACCCACCTCTATACAGGACTCGACTGCGGGCAGATCGCTTGCCGCAAGGGCCCCGTCATGGCGGGTTCGATGCGCTTTGAACTTGAAGTCAAAGGAAAAGCCGGTCATTCTTCACGCCCCGATCTCGCCATTTCACCGATCTTCGCCGCCGCAGAAATCATCTCTGGGCTGGGTTCTCGTTACCTCAACGTCAATCATCCGGAGCATGCGGTCACCTTGGGTATTTCAACTTTGCACGGCGGGACGGCCTTTAATGTCATCCCAGAAATGGTCGAAGCAACTGGGACGCTTCGCTTTTATCACCGTGACATTGCCGAGCATGCAGCTCAAGAATATATCCGCTGCGCCGAAGCGACCGCAAAGGCCCAGGGCGCACAAGCGACGTGCCGTTTTGTGCCCATCTTTGATCCTGTGGTCAACAACGAAAAGCTGGCCGAATCCTTTGCACAGGCCTTGCCCAAGCTCTGCCCTGAACTCAACTTAGATCAGGATCTGCGTTGGTTTGCTTCAGAGTCTTTTTCACGTTATTGCGAATTGGCCCCCTGCCTTTTTACTTTTACAGGAGCAAGAAATATCAAAGAGGGCTGCTTCGCAGAACACCACCACGCTCAATTTGAAATCGATGAAAGAGCACTGCGCCACGGCGTCATCGCCGCACTCACCTTTCTTTTTGCGCAACACGCTGAAGGAAATTAAATCAGCACCCTGAGCTAAATTAGCCCCGCACTCTAAGCTCATGAGCCCGCACTCTAGGCTCATGAACCCGCACTCTAGGCTCATGAGCCCGCAAGAAAAATCAAGTCCAAGCCCACAGCGAGGCAAAGAGCTGTACAATACTCACAATTCCCATCTTTTTCATTAAGGAGGTAGCCATGAACCAAGCGAGCGAACGCCACTATGAAGGGCTTCCCTATTCATCTTATGAGGTCGTTTATACAGAAGCTGAGATCCAAGCGCGCATTCAAGCATTGGCGGATCAGATCTCTTCTGACTACGCGCACAAGGAATTAGTTCTCGTCTCAATGCTCAAAGGCAGCGTGCATTTTCTTTCCGATTTATCCCGCAAAATTGAAATTCCGCACCTCTTTGACGTCATCGCAATCAAGCCGCGTGATGAACGGATGCCACACGCACCCTTGGAGCTTGCCAAAGATATCACCATCGATGTGTGCGGCAAAGATGTCCTCATGCTCGAAGAAGTGGTCCGAACCGGATACACCACTCAATTCATGTATGAACACCTGAAAAGCAAAGCCCCCAAAAGCCTCAAGCTCGCTGCGTTTTTATCCAACCCGAAACAAATGCTCGTCGATCTACCGCTTCGCTACGTCGGCTTTGAAGTGAATTTTGACCGCTACGTCGGCTACGGCCTAGACCATCAAGAGCACGGGCGCTCTCTGCCTTTTATCGCCAAACACAAGCCTTAACTTGATCGCGTTCTCAAGCTGATGTTGCGCATCAGATTGAGGACACGCCTTCAAATATAAGCATCTATGACAAAAGGGATATGAACCGAAGTTCATATCCCTTTTTTTCTCTGGAAGAAAAACTTGATTTCTGCTCTTTGCAAATTTTTCAAATCCAGAAAGCCCATTCAGATCATTTTAGTAAGGAGGTACCAAAATTCGGGCTTCCTTCAAATCTATTGCACCAGATCCAAGGGATGGGCACAATAATTAAAAGGATCAATTAAGCTTCTTCGTGGATCGCTTCAACCGGGCAAACCGCAGCGCAGGCACCGCAGCTGATGCAAAGATCCTTATCGATGGTGTATTGCTCGTCACCAGGATTGATCGCGGAAACGGGGCATTCGCTCTCGCAGCTACCGCAGGTAATGCACTCATTGTTAATTACGTAGGCCATAATGTCCTCCAAAAAATGTATTTCGTTTCGAGAAATTTCTTTTGGATACGAATCAATGTGCGATCTCGGATCAAAAGCATTTCTCTCAATCGATGGCTCTATCTTATGCGCCTAAACCCTTAGCCTCAATTAAAAATATCCCAAAATTAAAGTTAGCTATGGTTATTCTTTTGATAAACTTTAACGCATTAAGGGCGAGGCTTTTCAAAAGACAGTTCACACATGCGCGAAGCGCACGTTTGCTTCACTTTGATCCGTGCGCTTCGCTTTGAAGCCTGTCATTTGCTTTGAGTTAAGGCTTCACTTTGAACTTAATTTCAAAAAAACTTTAATGGGTCCCCATACTCATCGTCTCGGGCAAGGTACTCCCGCCATCGATAACGATCGATGCGCCCGTAATGTAACTCGATTCATCACTGCCCAAAAAGGCGAACAATTCCCCCACTTCCGTCGGCTTGGCCAGCCGCTTCATGGGGACAGCCCGCGCAATTTCTTGGATCGCCACTTCGGGATCTTCAGGATTTGACTCCACCGCCATCTTTTCAACCATCGGGGTTCTTGCGTAACCAAGCTGCGAGCAATTCACTCGAATATTGCGATCTGCATACTCCACCGCGAGACATTTGGTCAGGCCAACGAGCGCCGCTTTGGTCATTGCGTAAGCCGCCTCACCTGCATCGGCCACAAGATCGCCAGTGACTGAACTTGCAATGACGATCGACCCTTTTCCACGCTCGAGCAAGGCGGGAATGGCACTTTGGCACGTATTCCACACCCCTTTAATATTGACATTGATATGGAAATCCAGAAGTTCATCACTCATTTCTTCAAAGGCTGCGAGCCGACAAACCCCTGCGTTGGCACAAACGATATCCAGGCCACCGAAACGCTCTTGGACCTCTTGAACCGCCGCCAGCATTTCTTTTTTTTGACTCACATCGGCACGCACAGCCATCACTTGAGCCTCTGGATACGCAAGCTGAATCTTTTCAGCCGTTTGTTCGACACGCGCATCGATGTCGAGCAAGCAGACCCTCGCCCCATACTTTGCGTAGATTTCTGCAATGCCTTCACCTAAACCTGCCGCAGCTCCTGTGACCAGCGCGACTTTCCCTTCCAATTTCAAAGCGCCCATACCGTCTCCTTTCTTTAATAAAAAGGCCGCATCCTAAGACACAGCCTTCACCATCAAATCAGTCCCGCCAAACTCGGCAACCATAAGCTAATCTGAGGAATAAACGTCACCAAAATCAGTCCGAGCAAAATCGCAACGTAATACATAAACATGTACGGCATCGCTTTGGCTAAAGTCGTTTTGCCCAGCTTAATCGCCACGAACAAAGTGTTCCCAACCGGCGGCGTGATATTACCAATACAAAGGTTATAAACAAGCACCAAACCGAAATGCACAGGGTGCATACCGAAACTTCGCACCACCGGCAAAAAGAGCGGGGTAAAGATCAAGATCGCCGGCGTCACATCCATAAAGGTCCCTGCGATCAACAAAATCAAGTTCATCAGCAAAAGCAAAATGATCGGGTTGTTCGAAATCGAAAGCAAAGCCTCCGACACCGCTTGAGGAATCTGCAAGAAGGCCATCACCCAGCCTAAGATATTCGATACACCGATCAAGAAAACAACCAAGCCGCTCGTCTTTGCACTTGCAATGACAATCTCCCAAAGCTTCTTAAAGGTCAAGCTCCGATAAAAGAGCGAGATGATCAAAGCGTAGGCGACCGCGATCGCAGAACCTTCCGTAGCGCTAAACACGCCCCCGACAATACCCCCAATGACCACCACAATCAAAGAGAGGGCCGGCAAGGCCTGCAAGGTCGCCTTCCCGAGGACGCGCCAAGAGAACTTGCGATCACTGCACGTGTAATGTTTTTTCTTCGCAATCAACACCGCGACCAGCATACAGCCCAAGACCCACAAAAGGCCAGGCAAGTATCCCGCCATAAATAAAGCGGCAATCGACGTTCCACTGGATGCCAAAGAAAAAGTAATCATCGCACCTGAAGGCGGAATCAAAAGCCCCGATGGAGCAGAAGCCCCATTGGTCGCCGCACAGACCGGCAGATCATAGCCCTCTTCTTTTTCACCTTCTTGAACCATCGAACCGACCGCAGCCGCAGCCGCAACCGCCGAACCTGAAATCGCGCCAAACAGACCATTCGCGCCGATATTCGTCAGCAAAAGCGCACCCGGCATGCGCCCTAAAATCGCCAAAACAAAGTTCACCAAACGCTTGGCGATGCCCCCTTGATTCATAATATTTCCCGCCAAAATGAAGAAGGGAATCGCGGTCAAGCTAAATTTGCTCATGCCGACAAAGACGCGCTGCGCGCCAGTCAACACGGAAATATCCAGGGGAATGATTTGGCCGATCGCCACCAAAGAGGCGACTCCGATGGAATACGCAATGGGCACACCAATCGCGAGCAGGCCGAGCAGGACAACGAGAATAATGAGTAAGGAAATGAGTGCCATTAGCGTTCACCCTCCTTTTTTTCTTGAGATTGCACATTGGCTTCGTGAGATAGCGTCGCTTTTACGGCAGCTTCGCTAACTTCGTCTTCAAGCTTAAAATCCGCGAAGTCCTCGTGAGCTTTTTCAACGAGCTCTTCAATCTCTTCTTCATCCGTCGCAATGCCGAGACGGCCTTTTAGGATCTCAATTATATTGAGCACAATATAAATCGTGCTGATCACGCCACAAATCGGCAAAGCCAAATAAAAGAAGCCCACTTGCAAACCCAAAGAAGAGGTCGTCTGACCATAGGCTAGCTGAGCGATTTGAATCCCACCGTACACCAAAATGCCCAAGGAAAAAACCAAAGCGATCAACTCTGCGAAAACCAAAAAGGCGCGCTGGATCTTGGGGCTCATCTTCTCGATTAAAATTGGGATGCTCATGTGACCGCGCTCGCCTGTCACAATCGCCGCGGCAAACAAGCTGCTCCACGCAAATAAATAAGCGACCAACTCTTCTGACCAAGTTGAAGGACGCGACAAAATGTAGCGTGTAAAAACCTGCCAGCAGGTCAAAATGACCATCGCGATCAGGCTCGATCCTGCGAAAAAGCGCATGATCTTATTGAGGACATTTCTGATTTTATCCATGGTTCACCTCGCTGCTGCTTTCTTGTGTTTTTGTCGCATCTTGCACGCTCGTGGCTTCAGCCTTGCTCGCAGTCTCGCCTTTACGCGCAGCTTCAGATGACGCCTCAGCCTCAGTCGCAAGCTCAGTTGGCGCCTCGGAATTCGCCTCAGCCGTTTCTTTCAAAGCTTCCTGATTATGCTTCTGAAGCAAGTCGTAAACTGCTTGCAGCTTTGGGTTTGCAGCCAAAAACTGCTCGTGCATCGGCATCAAAACCTCCTGAAAAGCTTGAACGTCTGGATAGAAGAACTGAACCCCCTGCTTTTCTTTGGCATAAATCTTCGCTTCTTCGATACCTTTGCTCCAAGCCTCACGCTCCACTTGATTCATCACCTTGCAAGCTTCTTCAAAGACAGCCCGATCTTCAGCGCTCAAGGCTTCCCAGAAACTACTATTGACCAAGAAAAAGTCTGGGATCATTTGATGCAAGTCGTAGGAATAGTACTTACAGACATCTCCGTGGCCATTATCTTTTAGGGCCATTTCGTTATTTTCTGCACCATCTAGCATTTTCGATTGCAAGGCGGTGTAAACCTCGCCAAAGCCCATCGGAGTCGCGGATCCACCCAGAAGCTCCATCATTTTGACGTTGGTGGGGGACTGCTGAACACGAATTTTCAAGCCTTTGAGATCCTCTGGCTTCATGATGGGGCGATCGATGGTATAAAAGCTTCTAGAACCGGCATCAATCCACGTCAAGGCCTGAATCCCAGACTGCTTTGTCGACTCAAAGATTGGGCCGTAGACAGCAGGATCGTCCATCGCCGCGTGATAAGCTTCTGAACTTGAAAAGAGGTAGGGCAAATTAAAAATGGAATAGTCTTTAGAAAAAGTTTCAAGCAAAGAGTTCGACGCCACGACAAAGGTAATCGCTCCCGTTTGCGTCAGTTGAACCATTTCATTTTGCGAACCCAAAAGCTCACTCGGGAAAACTTCAACATCGTACTTATCCCCTAAATGCGCTTCAACATATTTCTCAAAAGCTTGCATACCGATATGGGTCGGATGCACGTTCGACTGATTGTGCCCGACACGAATGATCTGCTTCTCAGTCTGATGCTGGCAAGCGGTCAGAACAGGGATCCCCAAAAGAAGCAAAGCTAAAAACAAAACGCTTTTTCGTTTCATATATGCCTTTCTTTTTAGATCTATTTTTATTGCACCCTTCATTTTAAGGCTTTTTCATGTGCATTTAGCCTAATGAAACTCAAAATGTGCTCAAAGCAAAAGGGAAAATCTCCGCAGCACAAATTGAAGTCAAAAAAAAGAAGCAAAACCGAAGTCTTGCTTCTTATGACCCGTAGGAGAGTCGAACTCCTGTCTTCGCCGTGAAAGGGCGATGTCTTGACCACTTGACCAACGGGCCGCATGGCGGTAATTGGACTCGAACCAATGACACTCCGGGTATGAACCGAATGCTCTAGCCAGCTGAGCTATACCGCCTCTTAGATCCGCACCCCGAAAAGTGCTTGCTAAGTATATAAGTCCATTTCAGCCTTGTCAAGCTACATTCCTAAGATTGTTTCTTCAATTCCTTGCATGCGGTTCCATTTATGCTGTTCTGCGCCCAAAATACCCATGATAATCTGACACGTTTCGTCCAAATCGTGGTTGACCACAAGATAATGGAAGCTCTTCGCCATGCGGATTTCGTCCAAGGCAACGCGCAAACGTTCATCGATCACTTCTTTGGGTTCTGTGCCGCGCGTTGTCAAACGCCGTCTCAATTCCTCCATCGACGGAGGGAGCAAAAAGATACTCACGGCATCTGGAATCAACTTCATCGTGTTGAGCGTCCCCGGAACTGTGATATCCATAATGGTATCCAAGCCCTGCTCCATGCGCTCTTCGATCGGGCGTCTCGGTGTGCCATAGTAATTGCCGAGATACTCATCATGCTCAAGAATTTGCTTTTGTCCCAGCATCTCTAAAAAGACTTCGCGCGATCTAAAGTGATAGCTCACCCCATCAATTTCTCCCGGGCGAGGTTGACGTGTCGTCACAGATACCGAATGCTTCATGTCCGGACGAATCGAAAGCACCTTTGAAATCAAAGCGCCTTTCCCTACGCCAGACGGCCCAGATACACAAAGCAAAATGCCGCGTCTCTTTAATAACTTCTCCGGATTCTCACAATTCGGTGTCAAAATAAACCTCCCTAAGCTTTGCCCGTGCTGTCCTTATGCCTCTCGATAATTCTCGATATTCTACTCTTGTTTGAGAACCTTGTGTTTTCTTTTACTGTATTTTGTCGTATTAGTCTTAAACAAAACGCACAAGCCTCAAGGCGCTTCCATCATATTAGCTAAGTCCGCAGGCTCCATCGCAGATAAAATCACATGATCTGAATCGGTCACTAAAACGCAACGCGTCTTTTTTCCACCCGTCGCATCGATCAAGGTACCTCGATCTCTCGCGTCCAAAATCATCCGCTTGATAGGAGAACTCTCCGCGCCCGTCATCACCAGCACGCGCGCCGCATTGACGCGATTGCCAAAGCCAATATCAATAAAGTGCAGATCACTCAATGTTTTGCACCTGCTCTCTAATTTTTTCGACTTCCGCTTTGATATCAAGCACAGCGCGAAGTACCGTGAGATCTTGACATTTGCTGCCCATCGTATTGGCTTCTCGCGCCATTTCTTGACACAAGAAGTCGAGTTTTTTGCCGACCGACTCTTCTCGATCCATCAGATCTACCATTTCTTGAATATGACTTTCGAGGCGCACCAATTCTTCTGTCAAATCTTTCCGATCCGCCAAGAAAGCAAGCTCTTGCAGCAGACGATCTTCGTTGAGCGTGAGGTCTTGATCGCTGAGCAAATCACTCAAGCGCTGTCTCATCTTCTGATAAATCAGTTCCGGTTCTTCCTCAATGCGTTCCAAAATACGTTCTCGTTGTAGGCCAATGAGGTCGAGGCGCAAGAGAATATCGTCTTTTAATCTTCTACCTTCATTCAGACGTTGCTCTTGTAAGCTGTCTAAAGCGAGGTCCAAAGCCTCTTCGAGCATCGCTTTTTGACGGGTTTCAAGCGCAGCTCTCTCCGCCTCAGCCGTCTGCTCAAAGCCCTGCGTCATCTCTTTTTCTCGAACTAAGACCCCGGGCAAAGAAACGAGATCTTTGACTCGAGGCAAAACCGGTTCTCCAATTTCTTGAGCCAACTCAAGGATCGCCTGCTGATAACTCAAGGCCAACGGAATGTTGACCTGAGCACGATCTGCGCCCTGTTCCAATTCTCGCCATTCGACGTTGACACGCAATTTGCCGCGACTTAGGCTCTGGGAAAGCTTTTGACGCAAGAACAAGTCAAGCGAACCTAACAGACCTTCGCCCAATCGCAATTCGAGATCAAGAAAACGACTGTTGATGGAACGCAACTCTACGGTCAGTCTTGCCCCTTCGTGTTCGACACTTGCACGGCCATAACCCGTCATGCTCCTCATCGTGATGCCTCCGTTTTGCGCCAGGTCACGCGCACTTCAAAACCCTTGTCCAAGTTCAATCGCTCGGACCTGCCCATTTCATTCAAAAATTTAGCATAGCTGTCCGCCCCTTGTTTTTTCCCGATGACCGTTATAAGGATTCCCGATTCATTGAGATGTTCTAGGGCGGCTTTCAAAAGATTTTGCACTTGACGCTTCCCTGTTCGCATCGGTGGATTGAGCGTGATGATGTCAAAGTGTTCGTCTTTTAATCCATCAAAGCCGTCCGCCGCGACAAAGGTCGCTAAACTTCCACCTGACGCACCGCTTCTAGCGTGCGCGCTTCCCTTTGAAAAGCTGTCCTTGGCATTGAGCTCACATAAAGCTAAGGCGCGTTCATTAATCTCGGAGAAGGTCACTTGCAGTTGAGGATAAAAATGCCCCAAGATAATTCCAATAGGACCATATCCCGCCGCCAGATCCAAAAAACGAACGGACTCTGAACGAAAAAACTGAGGAATGATTTGATGATCCAAGATGCTTTCAAGCAGCACCCTTGTTCCCCGATCGAGGCCTTCTCGTGAAAAGACCTGACGATCTGTCGTGAAACGGAAACGTCTTCCGCGCACGCTCGTCTCATATTCGCTCCGTTCGCTCAGCACGCTGGGCTTTTGAGAAAAATAATGCTCCACCACGCCTCCTACTTTTATCCGAACTAAAGACCGACCTCAAAAGTGCCCCAAACTAAGCAGCGACGCCCCAAAGGTGACGCCAGGTTGGCACGGACGTTTTTTCACTTAAGTTCATTGCCTCTTTAAGTTCATTGTTTCTTATTATAAGAGAAGGACGTTGTTTGGGGCGCCAAAGATTACTTGGACATTAATACTTGATCACTAGATTCTTATAAGTCTCCTTCAAGTCTTTCCCCTTTGATGAGCGGCTCCAATTGTCTATCATACGTGTTTGCCCAAACGTGGACGCTTGGGAAATCTCTCTTAATGCAAAGAGGAACGGCCAAAGCCCCTGCGAAAACGTCTATATATTTCTCTTTTCCCTCTGCCTCAAAAATAGGCTTAATCCATTCCTTGTAATATCTCAATTTATTCCCCATGTAAGGAAATGAGACGGCCTTGAACTTGTCGATAGGTTTCATTCAATTGACTCCAATAAAAAACCGCCCGTAGGCGGTTTGCTCGTTTATTTTTGTTTGTTTTCAAAAGAATGCAGCCTATCTTCCATAAACCACAGCTCTTTGATCCTCTATTTTGTCGGCTAAGTGTGCGTATAGATCTGCAAAACGTAAGTTTTCAGCTTGTGCATAGTCTATTTCTTTATCATACACTTGCTCCAAAATCTCATCTAGACCCCAAAAATCGTAATCCTTATTTACATCAAAAGGAATTTCGGCATCTCTAATTAGTTGTAAATCTTGCTCGGTCAAATTAAGTTTCATCTTTAATCCTTTTTAATTTTCTAACTTTTGACTTATGTGTTTTGTGTGTAGTGATAACAACTCCAGTGTCAGGGTTTATGTATAAGGTTCAAGGATCGCCAACAACTTCTTCATCAGTCTTGTCGCAATTTTGGATGCTTAACAAATAAAAAACCTTTCGTTTTCTTCTTTTGTAAAGTTGTTCTAACGACCTTGTTCCTTTTGCGACTTTGATTTCTAGCATAAGGACTTCATTGAGCAGAAGACCTGTTCCTTACATTATCAAAAAAGAGAAGTTCATTGGCGCGAGGCCCTAAAAAAAGCTCCGCCCAGTCAGGATCTGAGCGAAGCTTCTCATTTCAGGCTGATCAACTTTAGTTTTCGCAGTAAGCTTTAGCCGCCTCGATGAACTTTAGCCTTCGTTACCAAGCACCATCTTTTGCGAAGACAAGGCGTACAACAAAGGCAATCCAAGCAAATAGACGACACCCGCTTCACTCAAAGAGAAGCTCAGCAGATTAATCGCATAGACCGAAAGTGGCGCATTGGGCTGAAGCAAAGGGGTCAAATAAATGCCCACAATAAGACCGTTACAAATCACGTTCGGCAAGGGAAGCAAATAGAAAACAGCTTGCTTCCAGATCTCAGCTCTCATTTTGCCCGAAGCCTCGAGGCTCAACTGCCCTTTGACACGCTTAAATAGCCAGTTCGTCAAGACACAGGCGAGCAAGCTAGCCAAGGTCCCTCCTAGAATATCAACGACGCCTAAACTTTGAGGATTGAAATAGTTCGCTAAGCATACCCCCAAAGGCAAGCCAATCATCGCCGACTTAGGCAAAAGGCAAATGAGCAGCATCAAAGCTTCTGAAACACGAAACTGTATCGGGCCAAAAGAAATGGGCGCTAAAAAATAAGTTAAAACAAAATAGAGCGCGGCAATCACAGCCGCCTTGGCGACAAGCGCCAAAGATTTTGATTCCATATAGGTTCCTCCCGAAATTCCATAGGTCCTGATCGCGGTCCTGAATGCCCTTATGCTCACGGGTCTGAGCGGACATCCGACGAGCAACACCCGTATCGGGAAATATTTTACCAAAGGATCTTTTTGTACATCGCTATGCTAGCGCAATCATCCGGCAAGGGCCTCGGGAAGAAGCGCTCGGTTTAAGTTCAGACGCGCTCAACGCGCAAGGCAAAATCGGCCTTTCTTTCGCATCATCTTAACGACGCGCGCCGCCTCGCTCCGAAATGCGCCCCGAAGCCGAAGCTCTCCCCGAAAATTGCTCTGAAATGCGCCCCGAAAATTGAACAATAAAAAATGAGAGCACCTCTCGATGCTCTCATTTGTGGAGATAAGGGGAGTCGAACCCCTGACCTCTTGAATGCCATTCAAGCGCTCTCCCAACTGAGCTATACCCCCGTCACAATTTGTGACAACAGGTTAATTATAGGTGGGAGCGCTTTAGCTTGTCAACCCCAAAAGCAAGAACTTTTATTGTGCTGCTCAGCTTTAGCAAAACTTACTCTGGCTTTACACCCGCAGCTTCTAATCGTTCTCTTTCGCGAGCGCGCTCTTTGGCCTCTTTAAGAAAAGGCACAATCTCTTTCTGACGGTACCAGAAATAGCAAATCGTATGCAGCAAGGCCGTAAAAGCCCAAGTCACAGGATAAGAGATATAAAGGGATTCAAGCGTTCCGACCCAAGCAAAGATCGTAAAGACCCAAACGATACGTAAGACGCAAGCGCCAAAAAGGGAGACGCACATGGGGATAAAAGAATTGCCCATTCCGCGCATCGAACCACACAAAGTATCCATGAAGCCACAGAAGAAATAAGGCAGTACGATAATGCCTAAGCGCAGCACACCGTAGGCAACAACTTGAGGATCATTCGTATAAATCGAAAGCAAGGGGGCCGCCGCAAGGTAAGTCAAAGCCCCGAGAGAGAAGCCCACGCAGAAAACAACCATCAGGCACGTTCTCAAAATCTTCCCGATTCGCTCGTAGCGCTTGGCGCCCATATTTTGGCTCGTAAAAGTCATGCAGGCCTGATAAATCGCGTTCATGGACACATAGATAAAGCCTTCGAGGTTCGCCGCTGCAGTATTCCCCGCCATAGCCAAGTTGCCAAAGCTGTTGACCGAAGATTGAATCAAGACATTAGAAATAGAGAAAATCGCGCCTTGTAATCCAGCGGGAATACCAATTTTGAGCATCTCTGCGACTTTTCTCACATTGAGATTCAAATCGCGAAGGTCCAAATGGAGATAATCCGTCGACCTTGTGAAACTGAGCACGATCAAGATCGCCGAAATGTACTGCGCGACGACCGTTGCCACGGCGACCCCCACGACGCCCAATTTGAAAACAATCACCAGAATCAGATTCAAGATCACGTTCACGACGCCTGAAATCGACAAAAAGTAAAGCGGCCTTTTGGTATCCCCGATCGAACGCAAAATCGCAGCGCCGAAGTTATACACCATAAAAGCCGGCATGCCCAAGAAGTACCAGCGCATGTAACGCACAGCCAAGGTCAAGACCTCAGACGGCGTTCCCATCCAGGTCAAAAGCGGACTTGAAAAGAAATAACCCACCGCAACCAAAACCATGCCCGAAAGCAAGGCAAAGCTCATGGCCGTTTTCAAGGTATCACTTGCTTCATCGTATTGGCGCGCCCCGACATATTTCCCCATGACGACACTCGCGCCAACTGAGACCCCCATGAACAAATTCACCATGAGGTTAATCAAGGCGGAGGTCGATCCCACGGCCGCCAGACTGTTCGATCCAGCATACTTACCGACAACGACAACGTCTGCCGCATTGAAAAGCAGCTGCAGTACACCCGTAATAATCAGCTGAATTGAAAAGACCATAATCTTTCCCAGAATCGGGCCATTGATCATGTCTATTTCCATTCGAGAACCCAACTTGCGCACAAGAATCCTTCTTTCTTTTCCCTTTTCTTTCTAAATTTTCTCTCTATTTTGAGCCCAAATCGTTCGTTGATTTAAGCCTAAATATTTACCCCAAAGCTCACGCGCTCTCGATCACTCGATGTCTTCTCGCTTGCACCACATCACCACATGGAGACCGGCGAAGCGATCACGTTTTGCTTGAGCCGCGATGTTGAGCCACACCCTTTGGCCGCCCTCTTTAACCGTGCTCTTTAGCCGCGCTCTTTGCGATAGTAAAAGAACTTAAAGATCTCACCGCAAGCAAAAGGAATCAGCGACAGAACAATCATGATGACCCAATCCCGAACGTTAGGTGCCACCGTATGGAAAACGGGTTCCAAGAAGGGGAGATAAAGCACCACGATCAAGAGCAAGAAGCTAAAGAGCGTCGCTTTGACCATGGTCTTATTTTTGAAGAGGCCCAGCGAAAAGACCGAGCGGCGCTCTGAGCGGGAGGTGTAGGCTCGCAAAAGCTCAGCGCAGATCAAAGTCACAAAGGCCAAGGTTCTCGCACCATCCGAAGGCGAATATCCAGGCAAAGCAAAGAAGTGGAAGTGCTCTGCTGTTTTTTCGACGATCTCTCCCGCCCCGTAAAGCACGTCGGGATAAAGCGCACGCCCAATTTGGAAGGCCGCAAAGACCGTGAGAAAAATCGCCACGCTTTGACACAAGATCGCGTAAATCATTTCTTTGTTCAAAATGCGCTCCGAGCGCTTTCTCGGCGGGCGGCGCATCAAGTCCGCTTCACCGAGCTCTTGCCCCAAGGCCAGGGCCGGGAAACTGTCGGTAATCAAGTTGAGCCACAGCAGCTGCACCGGAAGCAAGGGGACCATCTCAGGCCCCAAGAGCATCATGCACAGGAAGATCACGAGGATCTCACCGACATTACAAGAGAGCAAGAAGCCGACAAATTTGCGAATGTTGCCATAAATCGTACGGCCTTCCTCGACCGCCGACACAATGCTCGCGAAGTTGTCATCCGTCAGGATCATATCCGCAGCGCCTTTCGCAACTTCAGTCCCCGTGATGCCCATCGCCACACCGATATCCGCCTGCTTCAGCGCCGGCGCGTCATTGACCCCATCGCCTGTCATAGAGCAGATGGCGCCACTTTCTCTCAGCAGACGCACGATGCGCACCTTATGTTCAGGTGAAACGCGCGCGAAGACCGCCACATTCGGAATGATCTTCAATAGATCCTCATCGCTCATCTCCTCTAATTCACGACCCGAAATGACGAGGTTCCCCTCTCTCATAATCCCCAACTGGTCCGCAATGGCGGCCGCGGTATCCATATGGTCGCCCGTGATCATCACCACGCGAATACCCGCCTCTTTGCAGATCGCGATCGCGTCTTTGGCCTCCTTGCGGGCGGGATCAATCATGCCAACCAAGCCGACAAAAATCATCTGTTTTTCGGCGTCGTCAAAGCCTTGTGGATGCACTTTGTAAGCAAAGGCGAGCACACGAAGCGCCTGCTTCGCATAAGCCTGATTTTGCGCCATGATCTCTTTTCGACGCGCTTCTGTCAGCGGCTTCACCTCACCGTCAATCAGCTCACGATCGCACTCGGCCAGCAACAAATCCGGGGCACCTTTCGTCAGCGCCAAGGGTTGCTGCTCAAAGCCATCGTGGAATACAGACATCATCTTGCGCGTTGAATCAAAGGGCAGCTTGCCGATCAGCGGATGGCTTTCTTTGAGTTCTGTCAGGCGAATTCCTTCTTTGGCGCCCAAAGTGAGCAAGGCCCCTTCCGTCGGATCCCCCAGAATGCTCCACACGCCATTTTCTTCTCGAAGCGCTGCGTCATTACACAAAAGCGCAATTTCCAAAAGTCGTTTCAAAGATTGATGCGCTTCTTCATCGAGTGAAAGTGGCTGTCTCTTCTCCCCTTGAATCTCAAGAATTTGACCCTCGGGCGCATAGCCGATACCCTCGACTTCGTAGCGATGCCCTCCCGCATACACCTGCGTCACAGTCATCTCGTTTTGCGTCAAGGTGCCCGTTTTGTCCGAGCAAATCACGTTGACCGAACCCAAGGTTTCAACCGCGAGCAAGCGCTTCACGATCGCATTTTTCTTCGCCATACGATTCATGCCAAGCGCGAGGACGATGGTCACAACGGCAGGCAAACCCTCTGGAATCGCCGCAACGGCCAAAGATACGGAAGTCATAAACAGATCCATTGGATTACCGCGGCGCAAGAGCCCCACAAAGAAGGTCAAAACCACGATCACCAAACAGATCGTTCCCAACATCTTGCCCAAGTGGTTAATGCTCTTTTGCAAAGGTGTTTCTTCACGCTCAATCGACGTCAGACCACCTGCAATTCGCCCCACCTCAGTGGCTTGCCCTGTCGCCACAACGAGAGCGTGTCCTGAGCCGTAGGCAACTGCCGTCGCGCTGTAGAGCATGTTCTTGCGCTCTGCAAGATCTGTCTTTTCATCTAAAAGCAAGGTCGCGTCTTTGTCGACAGGGACCGACTCACCAGTCAAAGCCGCTTCTTCCACCTTTAGGTTGCTCGAAGCCAAAAGTCTGACGTCCGCAGGAACAATATCCCCTGCATCCAAAAACACAATATCGCCCGGGACAAGCTCCGCGGCGTCGACTTGCATTTGCTTGCCTGAGCGAAGCACGCGTGCCGAAGGGGAGGTCATTTTCTGTAAGGCTTCAACCGCTTTTTCGGCGCGACCTTCTTGGAGCACCCCCAAAAGCGCATTGACCACCACGATCGCAATAATCAAAAGCGCCTCAATCATGTCCCCTGTAAAGGCACTCACGATCGACGCGATGATCAAAACAATCACGGTGAAATCTTGAAGCTGGCGCAAAACCTTAAGCCAAATCGGCTCGCGCTTTTCTTCAGCCAAAGCATTAGGGCCGTACGTTTCAAGGCGTTTCTTGGCCTCCGCCTCACTTAAACCCTGATTGACGTCACTCCCCAAAACCTGAAGCAATTCCGTCCCTGTTTGCGACCACGCAACACGCTTTTGATCTTCCATGCTTACACTCCTATGATTCCTGTCGTTCCCGAGACGACACTTCCGATCCTTTTGACTTCAAAGGTCTCAGCCAACAGGCATAAAAAAAGACGCGACACACTTCGCGCCATCGTCTCACCCTGTACAGCAACACCAGGTATCCACACTCTCCACATGATTGAAAAGGCTCCCGTTCTGTTGGCGTTGCTTCCATCTCCTTCACGCGTCCTCCACTTCGTTCAAAGCATGTGCTTCATTCACATCCGACGAGGTAAAGATTGCGCTGCGAAGCGTGGCAGTTACTCCCGTTGACGCGTTTCATTATATCAAAGCCGTCTAGCGACTTGATGATCAATACGTGTCCAAAGCCTTCCAGCAGAGTCCAAAATATGCGCACATTTTCGCCTTTATTTCAGCATCTCTGACAAAATCATAGACTGATCCTCGAAGTGGTCCGTCCCCCCTGCGCCATCTCGGCTTGCTCCCATGGTCACCAAAATATAATATTGTCCATTTTTTTCCACAAAAGTCATCAAGCTCCGACCTTCGCCGGGTGCCGCCCCTGTCCTGCCGCAAAGCACTTTAGTCCCAGGAATAGGATGTTTCCGATAATAGGCTAAAACTGAATTTTCAAAGGAGATGCCTTCCGGCCTGAAGTCTGTTTTTGCGGTCGTGTACGCAGGCGCCGTCGCAACTTTGACGAAGCGTTCATTTTTGAGCGCCTCATTAAAAAAGCGCACCAAATCTTCCGCAGTGGAATAATGATTTTCTGCAGGCAAGCCCGATGAATTATCAAACCGCGTGTTGCGCAAGCCTAGCTGTTTTGCTCGATCGTTCAGCATCTCCGCAAACTCCGCCTCGCTGCCCGCACTGTAATAAGCTTCGGTCATCGCGCACTCTGTCCCACCGACGAGCACCGCGCCATACGCGAAATCAATCATCCGAGCTTCTTCACCGGGAGAAAAGCCGAGCATGCTCGCCTCCTCTTCATAAAGGTGAAAGACGATCGACTGAGGCACCTGTGCCATTTTTTCAGGATTCTTGAGCAACTCAATATAAAGCAAGGTCGTAAACATCTGGGTCAAACCAGCCGGCTGCATCCGGCGTTTCGCGTTGTAGGCAAAGACCGGAACCTTGCGATTAAAGTCAAAAAGGTACACCACCTTCGATGAAAGTTTGGCGCGATCAAAATTCGGATCGATGCGGTCTTGATCAAGGTAGTTTCCCTCGTTAACCCCTATCGAGCTCAAATCTTTCATCCCTGCTTGATTGTCCTGAATCGCCTTGCGAATCGCCCGCATTTCTTGGCGCGCCGCTTCACTTTTTTGCGCATCTAAAAGGCTCTTCGCTCGATCATTCCAAAGCGTTGCTGGCGAATGTAAAACCGCTAAAATCGCGCTATCTGTCGGCGTCAGCGCCCAGAAAAAAATGACGCACACCAACAAAATCGCAACAACCATATGGAGCATTGAGACGAGCGAATTCCGGCGTTCAAACGCTTCCGAAAACTGCGCTGTCTCATCTGCATCCCAAGGCTTCGCCTCCCGCTCAGTTAGGTTCAAAGCCGTTTCGGGAAATTGATCCACGTCGCAGCCAGAACTGCGCTTGATCTGATCTTCTGGCGACAGATAAGCGCCAAATCCGGAAATCTCACGGCTTAAGCTGTGCCGTTTTTTTCGCTCAGGCAAAAGAAAATCACCCCGGGCGAGTTTTTTTTCAGGCGCCTTATGCGTCAAGTCATCGTAAGAGAAAAGCGCGTCGACCACCTCAAGTTTGGTCGCTGACTTTGTCGCGTCTCGTTCACCCTTAAGTTCATTCTTGCTCTGAAACGCCCGCTTCTGAGAGCCCCGGGCCTGAAAATCTTGGTCCTGAAAAAAACGATCCTCAAGCGCCGTCTCTTCACTGCGATAAATCGAAAAAGAGCGCCGATCTTCTGGCTTCAGGTCGTCTTGATTTTTGGGCTTCGCCGCTGAACTTGGCTTCGCTTCAGAACTTGGCTTTTGGCTTGTCTTCGATGTCTCTTTATTGAATAAAGCCATGTTGCGCTCCTTTCTCTATGATTTAGCCGGTGGCTCTTTCTTTTTTTCAGTGCACTCTATCTTTTCAGCACAGTTGTTTTCCGTTTTATCTCTTCTTTTAATGCTTCATCTTGCCGGCCGCCAGCTCCGACGCCAGCCCCAGCGAAAAGTCCCACGAAAGACTCAGCGCAAAAAATGTTCCGCCAATTCCATACACTGTTCTGCTGCGCCTTGGTCGCCGCCGCTATTTAAGACACAAAGAATGAAGTCTCGATCCCGCTTTTGCACGCGAATAATCAAACAACTTCCCGCATCTTCTGTATAACCCGTCTTACCTCCGGCCAAAGTCACGCCGTCAGGAATCCCGATCTCATCACGAATCGGCAGAATCACAGAAGAGAAAAGATTTAAGTTTTCTTTCCTCACCCGATTGGACGGCACCACGTAACTCAAAGCACTCGCCGCTTTTTCAAAGTCAGGCAAACGCAGGCTTCTTTCAAAAAGCTGGACCAAGTCCCTCGCTGAGGAATAATGATCCGTCGCGTCCGAACCCACACAATTTTCAAAATGCGTTTGGGTCAGCCCAAGTTTTTTCGCATCTTCATTCATCCACTCGACAAATTTGTCCTGCGAGCCAGCCAGACCATAGGCCATACCCAAGCATCCATCCGCCCCTGAAGGCAGCATCGCCGCGTAAATGAGTTGCTCCAGACTTGCTTCTTCGCCCACTTCAAAACCAGCCACAGAGAGATCTTTGTCATAGATCCAATCGAAAATCTCGGCGGGCATCTTAAAGCGTCGGTCCAACATCGGTTCGCGAGCCAAAGCCGTGTAACAGGTCATGACCTTGGTCAGAGAGGCCGGCGGCAAGCTCGTCTCCATATTGCGTCCCGCAAGATAAGTCTTTGTCTTCACATCGTAGACCGCAAAGGCCTTGTTATGTAACTGCGTGAAATCGTAACCGCTTCTTACAAAGCGCTTTTGCTCCTCTGTCAAATTGGGATTAATTCCATCAAAAGTCAAAGCAGCCATACCGATCGCCAACGGGTCTTCATTTTGTTCTGGATCCGAATTCAAAGAGTCGTTCCTTCTGCCGATCCGCTGCTTGTTTTCCTGAGTCTCAACAGGACTTTCTTGTTGCGAGGGCGCTGGAACAAAGATGCCTTCTGCTAAATGCGTCCAATTGATCTCCCGCTTATTCTGAAAAAAAGACACGAAAACAAAGCCCACAAAAAGCCCCAGCGCCACCACCAGTAGCGCACGAAAGATCCAAGTTTCACGCCGTTTCGCTTGTCGTGCCGCTTTTGTTTCTCTGTTCTTCGTTCTTGCCATATTTTTCCAGTCACCCAGTCAGTTTGCTCCGATCGGTTTCCTATCACTTCCCTATCGATGCAAAAAATTCCCGTTCGCCTAAAAATCCATCTAAAGTTGAGCCCTTTGCTTCCTGGCCCTTCTACGGGCCCGCTTTGTGGCGACCTTGGTGACCACCTTGATGGTCGCTCTTGCACCCGCTCACCTTCTGATCTTCTTTTGCTTAGGTCTACATTATGCGATTTTTCTTTCCTTCAAGGCAGTGGCTTTCTTGAAATTATCAAAAATTTTTAACTTTCACCAAGATGCATCTCGACCTTCAATGACCCAATCGTTCAGCTGGTACAATGCTAAAGAAAAACTGTTTTCCAAAGGAGATTGCAACATGATTTTTTACGGATATCCGCCTTGCTCCACCTGTCGCCAAGCTCAAAAGCTGCTCGAAACACTCGGACTCAAATTCGACTATGTCAATCTCAAAGAAGCGCCGCCCAGTCCAGAACAGTTAAAAGACCTCATCGAGCGAAGTGGTCTTGGTATCGGGCGTTTCTTTAACACCTCCGGACAACTTTATCGAGAAATGGATCTCAAGCATCAAAGAGAAAGCTTGAGTGAGGACGAACAAATTGCGCTCCTTTCAAAGCACGGTATGCTCATCAAAAGGCCCATTCTCGACACCGGAAAAACCGTGATTGTTGGGCGCAATGAAGCGGCCTACCAGCAGCTCGTTGAGAAATAATTTTCTTCCAGCCATTGAGCAGCGCGGTCCTGCGGTATCGCGATCCTGCGGGCATCCGTCCATATTGTGCCCCATTGAGCATCTCGGTCCTGCAGGTATCGCGGTCTTGTTAAAATCTCGCCATCGCTCACTCTTGAAGCCAAATGCAAGATCTGGCCTTGCCTCAAAGCTCATCTAAGCGCTTCATTTTTTTTGGAAAATTTCAGCATTTTCATCGCTGCAAGCGCTTTGCCGTTTACACTCAGGTCATATTGTCTGCGTCATTTCCTCCGCGCCTTTGCTCGCTCTCAAACGCCTGATTCATTGCTTTTCACTTTTCTATAGCTATTTCAAATGTCGCATATAAGGTGAGTTAAAGGCGCTCAGAGGTCTGTGCGCCTCATGGCAATGGCGCGCCCTGAGATCAAACAGAAACTCATAAAACTGCGATAATGTCTCGCTCTTTTTATCTGGCGCGTTTTCAATTTGACACTTTCAACAAGAATACGCCATCTTTTTCCATCGCTTTACCATCTTGAATTTTTTAGAATCTAAGATAAATTTGACGTATGCATAATTACATTTTAGAATGGTTTGCGGTTGAACTCACCGCAAATGGCAAGGGGTGACTCTTTATGTATAGTGAGAAGGAATGGCAAATCATCGAGCGTGTCAAAACGGATCCATATAATTTGTCCTCGCGTGCGCTCAGCGAATTGCGTCATTTCATTCTGCCATCTTGGTCTGATTTGCCCGAGGGCATTCGGAGTGATCGTTTAATTACTTACACCAACAGTTATTTGAAGCGTCTCTTCGGTGAAGAGGGCCTTCTGACTAAGACCATGGTACAGAATTATTTGAAGTGGGGTCTTCTGCCGGGACTTACGGGTCGCAAGTACAACAAGCAGCACGTCGCTTGGTGCCTTGCAATCGGTATGCTCAAACAAATTCTCAACATTAGCGACATCAAATTCGGCATCATTATCCTGCGCTATTCCATGGATTCGGAAGAGCTCTATAACGCTTTTAGAGAAATTTTCCGCCATGAAATCAATCTCAGCATCAATCATCTGAGCAATTTTATAGAACAACATGAGTCAAAAACGCGCATGGTGTTCAATGGTTCGCTGACCGCTGAGGATACGCCCCCGGTGAACAAACATCACCTGTTACTGACCGCTGCGATCCGCGCGCTCGTGATGAAGATTTTCATTCGCTCAACGATCGACAGCTACGATTTGGATATTCTCGAATCGGCCAGTAACTTGAATTTCAAGGATATGAGGGATTCAGACATCTGTTATGCAGCAAACTATCGGCCCAAAAAGAATCAGCTTCCCGAAGACTGAAAGCCTGCGCGACCTGCGCGAGCTTTTCTATGAGCGTGTCCACGCTTGTCCTGACGGCGAAGCCATTATTTACCGCAATGAACCGGAATCACCAGAGACCGTCATCAGCTATCAAAAGCTGGAGCAAGATGTCGGTTATCTCGGAGAGGTCCTTTGTCTCCCCGATTATCAGCTTGTGCCGGATACGGTTCTTGCTGAAACTGAAGGTCCTTGTGCGCTAGATTTACATCGTCCGCGCTTTGCGATCTTGGGTGAAAACCGCTACGAATGGATTTTGGCACACTTGGCGATCAGCTTTGGCGCAGGACTTTCTATTCCTTTAGACCGTCAATTGGCAGCTGACGAGGCGCTCAATCTTCTATCTCGTGCCCATGCAACGGTACTCTTCTTACATTATGAAAAAGAAGAGGTCCTGCGCGGCGTTTTAGCGCAGCCACAAGAACTCAAAAAGCTCATCCTTTTCGGCCCCGATCCGAAAGCCTGTCTGGCGCGTCTCGAGGCGGAGGGGCTTTTGAACGCAAGTCTGGAGGTCATTTGCTTCGAAGATCTCCTTTTCCTTGGTCAAAAGCTTAAGGAACAAGGCTCCACCTTGTTTGATTCTTGTCCCATCAAGCCTGAAGCTCCAATGGCGATCTACTTCACTTCGGGGACGACCGCGATGAGTAAGGGGGTGCTCCTCTCTCATAAAAATGTTTTGAGCAACGTCTTGAGCTGTGCGCAGTCCGTTGATATCAACAATTGCCACCGCGGCCTTTCTGTTTTGCCCCTGCATCATACTTTTGAAAACACCGTGGGCATCTTTGCCTATCTTTTTACAGGGATCACCTGCTGCATCGCCTCAAGCTTGCGTTACATTCAGCGTGACCTCAAAGAATGGCACATTGATGTACTCATTTGCGTTCCCCTTTTACTCGAGAAACTTCAGAGCGCTGTCCTCAAAAAGCTCAAGCGCGGCGGACTTGAAGCCCGCTTTGAAAAAGGGCGCAAGATTTCCTCTACCCTATTGAAATTTAGGCTCGACTTTAGGCGCAAGATCTTCTCCCAACTTCTGAGCCAACTCGCACCTGATCTCAAGAAGATCATTGTCGGCGCGGCTGCCTTGTCTCCCGAGGTTCAACAGTTTTTTAACGATATCGGCATCAGCACCTACGGCGGCTACGGTTTAACCGAAACGAGTCCTGTGCTTTCTTGCTGTAACCGTTGGTTTAACAAAATGGGCTCGGTCGGTCAGCCGATCAAAGGCTTTGAAATTCGTATCGACGGAGATGAAGTCGACGAGCAAGGCCATACGCGGGGCGAAATTTTAGCGCGTTGCCCGAGTATCATGTGCGGCTACTATCTCAACCAAGAGCAAACCAATGAAGTCATCGACGCTGACGGCTGGTTCCATACTGGCGATATTGGTTATTTGGATGAAGATGGCGTTCTCTTTATCACAGGTCGCGCGAAGAGCATGATCGTGCTTCAAAATGGTAAAAAGATCTTCCCTGAAGAGCCCGAGAGCTTAATTGCGCCCACCCCCGGTGTCGTCGCAGTCATGGTTTATAAAGAGCTCAGCAATTTCAGCAAAGATGACATCTGCGTGCGCCTGCAAATTGATCCGTCCGCTTTACCCGAAGAAATCGAGCGCAACGACGCCGCTATCGCTGCCTATTTGCGCCAGGTCATTGATGAGGTCAACCAAAAGATGGCTGAATACAAAGCCATTCGCTACTGCATTTGGAATGAAGAACCGCCCGTGATGACAGGCACACTCAAGATCAAGAGAAATGAAGAACTCAAGAGCATTCAAGCGCGCCTTAAAGCTGCGGGCAAAGACGTCCACACGGCGAATTTCGAACGCTTCTAAATGCATCAAGGAGATCCTCTCTTCTGAAAGAAATCCTCTCTTCTAATGAGAAAAGAAAAGACTCGACGCCACAAGCCTCGAGTCTTTTTTCGTAAATTCGCCTAGCTGAGCCTGGCGCCGCCCAGTAACGCCCCCATCAGGCACACACACAAAAAAAGGGCGAGTCACGCGACTCACCCTCAAAACTCAAATTAAAATCACCAATGAGAACTTAGCGATTCTGAGATCCATTGACACGAATGCCAGGGCCCATTGTGGAGCTAATCGTGCAGCTCTTCACATACTGACCCTTTGCCGCAGAGGGCTTGGCACGCCAAATGGCGTCCATCAGGGTGTTGAAGTTTTCTTCGAGCTGCTGCTCATTGAAAGAAACCTTACCCAGGGGGCAGTGAATGATGTTGGTTTTGTCCAAACGGTATTCCACCTTACCGGCTTTGGCTTCTTCAACGGCCTTGGCCACATCCGTGGTCACCGTACCAGACTTGGGGTTAGGCATCAAACCCTTGGGACCCAAGATACGACCCAAACGACCGATGACACGCATCATGTCGGGCGTCGCAATCACGACGTCAAAGTCGAACCAGTTTTCTTTCATGATTTTATCGGCCATGTCTTCAGCGCCCACGTAGTCTGCGCCTGCAGCACGCGCCGCATCCGCCTGAGCATCCTCAGCAAAGACCAAGGTGCGCATGGTGCGACCTGTACCGTGCGGCAAAACCACCGCACCGCGGACTTGCTGATCCGCATGGCGCGAGTCAACGCCGAGTACAACGTGGAGCTCGACCGTCTCATCAAACTTGGCATTTGCCACTTTTTTTACCAAAGCCATCGCTTCCGACGCCGGATAGACCTTCGAGGATTCGATGAGTTTGGCCACTTCTTGATATCTCTTACCGTGCTTCATCGATGATTACTCCTTTTCCGGCATACCGTCGACCACAATGCCCATGCTACGCGCCGTACCTGCGATCATACGACCACAAGCTTCGAGACTTGCCGCATTGGTGTCCACCATTTTCGTTTTTGCAATTTCAAGGACGTCTTCCCATGAAATATGCGCGACTTTGTTCTTGTTCGGAACACCCGAACCACTGCTGAGCTTGCACGCTTTCTTCAAAAGCACCGGAGCCGGTGGAGTCTTGGTGATAAAGCTATAGCTGCGATCCTGATAAACCGTGATCACAACCGGGATAATCAAACCCATGTCTTCGCGCGTTCTTTCGTTAAATTCTTTACCGAAAGCTGCGATGTTGACTCCCGCAGAACCAAGAGCTGGTCCAACCGGCGGCGCAGGCGTGAATTTACCCGCTTCGATCTGAACCTTGATGACAGCGGAAACCTTCTTGGCCATAAATGCCACCTCCCAAAAAATTCTTGTTCTCTGTGCGCCTGTTTTTCTGACGCACAGCCTATAAATTTTACATCTAAAAGCAAAAGAGAGCAAGTTCGAACTCACTCTCTTTTGTCTTTGGATCATTAATTTGTCTACAGATGATTCATTGATCTTCGGATGATTAAAAGATTTCTTTCTCTCAATGCAAACGGACCCATTCAGTAGAGCAAGTCCTGTCCGCTATCTTGAGATCTTGTGTTCTTGGGATCTCAAGCGCGAAGCACCTGTGTGAAATCGAGCTCAACCTGAGTATCTCGACCAAACATTGAAACCGTAACGAGGACTTTCTTTTTGTCCATGTTGATCTCAGTCACTTCTGCAATAAAGCCATCCAAGGGTCCATTAATCACTTTGACCTTATCGCCGACCGCATAATCGACCACAGGTTCCCATTCACCGACCAAGCCCATGATTGCGAGTTCTTCATCCGAGAGCGGAATCGGACGACTATTCGGCCCCACAAAACCTGTTACGCCGCGCGTATTACGCACGATATACCACATCTCGTCGCTCATAATCATCTTGACCAAGACGTATCCCGGATAGATCTTGCGCTTTTTCACCACGCGCTTGCCATCTTGCATCTCGACGTCTTCCTCAGTCGGCACTTCAATCTCAAGGATATAGTCCTCAATCTGACGATTCTCGACGATTTGTTCCAAGGTGGCTTTCACCTTATTTTCATAACCCGAGTAGGTATGAACGACGTACCATTGAGCCTCATTGCTCCGATCTTCCTTGGTATATTCGGTCATATTTCCCTCACAGTTCTCCGTCCACTTTCAAAAAAGCCTCCGCTCGGGAGGCTTTGGGTGTTTCTTGTCCTCATTGAGCTGCAACAGTTTTCTGAACGTTTCAGGCACAAGTATATAAACCCGAAACTCAGAACATTACTGATTCGAGCTCGTCTGCGCTGAAACTGTACTTTCCGTGTTGTCTGAAGTCTGAGCTGAGGCCTGCGTCTCGCTTGGCTCTTGAACCGAGGTATGCGTCACATCGGCATCCGTCGCATCGGACGAAAGCTCAGTCACTTGAGCCGACTCCGTCGCAGTCACAGGTGCTGGGGCCGGGCTAGCTGAACGATTAAACCCAACAATGTTCAAGAAACCCAGCATCAAGGAATCCACAACAAAGATCAAAATCGCACAGCCCAGTGAGATCGCTAAGACAGTCAGGGTCGTTTCTTTGAGCGTGCGCTTATCCGGCCAAATGACCTTTTTGAGTTCGGAGCGCAAGCCCGTAAAAAAACCCGACAAGCGCTGTCCCAAACCTGGACGACTCGTTTTGTCTGTTTTCGGCGACTTCTGAGTCTCTTTTGTCATCGTTGATCCCTCCGCTTATCTGTGCAGCTTAACGCGTTTCCTTGTGCTCCGTATGCTTCTTGCAGAAGGGGCAATATTTCTTCAAAGTCAAACGATCCTTGGTGTTTGCCTTGTTCTTATACGTCGCATAGTTGCGGCGCTTGCATTCCTCACAGGCCAACAGGATTTTCTCCCTCATCCCCGTTTTCTTCGCCATTCTCCGCGTCCTCCGTTATCAAAGTGATTCCTCTATCCCTATCGACGACTTGGCGCGAATCGGGCAAAAGTTACACACAAAAAATAAACTGTCTCTCGACAGGTCATATAACTCTAGCAAGGCCACCCTATTTTGTCAAACGATTTGCAGGCTTTTAAGCCTACAAAATTCGCGCTTTGAACAGGCTGGAATCTGTCCATTTGAGCAAATCCATTTCTTTTGGTTTGGATGCGCATCGCAAGCGATCAAAAAGCGCTGCAAAGGGCAATCCTTCGCATCATCCGCTTGGCTCAATCTTCAGGCACCAACAGCTCAGGGGCGCGCTAAAAATGGCCTAAGAATATAAAACAACCGCTCTTGAAAGTGCTCCTGAAAGCGGTTGTGAAGGCGCTCGTGAAAGTGTTCTTGAAAGTGCTCCTGTAAAGTGCTCCTGAAAGTTATAAAAGAAATGATATAAAAAGGCATAAGAGAAAGGTATAAAAAAAAGCACCGAGAATCTCGATGCTTGTGCCCAGAGTCGGAATCGAACCAACGACACACGGATTTTCAGTCCGTTGCTCTACCGACTGAGCTATCTGGGCAAAATGAGCGATTCTTACGAATCGCTCATCGACGACGCAGATGGGGCTCGAACCCACGACCTCCAACGTGACAGGCTGGCGTTCTAACCAACTGAACTACTGCGCCGTGCCGTTGCGTTTCAATCAAAAACGCATGTGCTATTATCGAGTTTCATCTCGCCCTTGTCAAGCGCTTTTTCAAAGTTTTTTTATTTGCTCCCTCCATTCGGTATTTACTGGACTTTTAGGCGACAGGACTTTTAGGCGAACTTTACGCTGTTTCCGTCACATTTTATAAAAACCGTTTCAATAGCAACAAACAGGCGCATCTTTCCTCTGTATCATGGTGAAGACTGCTTGAAGGATCAAAGCATCCCTCAAATTTATGCAGCACAAGAGGTTTCTTATGCAGACACTCATTGGTTCTGACATCCCTGAGTTCAGCGCAAACATTTATCATCAGGGCAAAATTAGCCCGATCACACGCGAAGATGTGCTTGGAAAATGGGGAATCTTTTTCTTTTATCCCGCGGATTTCACTTTCGTTTGCCCAACGGAATTAGGCGATGTGGCAGATCACTATGACGAACTGCGCAAGATTGGTGTTGAAGTCTACTCCGTCTCTAATGATACGGCTTACGTTCACAAAGCTTGGCACGACGACTCTGAAACCATTGCGAAGATTGAGTATCCAATGATCGGTGACCCAACCGGAACTTTGGCTAAGGGTTTAGGGATTTATGAAGAAAAAGACGGTCTTGCTTATCGTGGCACCTTCATTTTCAATCCCGAGGGTAAAATCGTCGCCTATGAAGTGCACGACAACGGTATCGGCCGCAACGCCGAAGAACTCGTGCGCAAAGTGCAAGCCGCACAGTTCGTCGCTAAGCACGGTGATCAAGTCTGCCCGGCTAAGTGGAAGCCCGGCGAAGAGACTCTGGCGCCCACCTTGGACTTGATCGGCAAAATCTGATTCATTTTAAGGTCAAAAGAAAGGCGCTCTTTTGAGCGTCTTTTTCTTTGTGACGTCCAACACAAAAAATAAAACAAGCTATATCAAACTACTTAATTAAGAAAGGACGCCTATGTCTGAACACATTTATGATCTCATCATCGTCGGTGCAGGCGCTGCGGGGATGACTGCTGGTCTTTACGCTGGTCGCGCCATGCTCGACACCTTGATTTTGGAACGCAGCACCATCGGTGGTATGGCTCATTCAACTGAAGAAATTGTTAATTATCCCGGCATTCCAGTCACCTCAGGCCCCAAGCTCATGGACACACTGCGTCAGCAAGCCCAAGACTTCGGCTGTCAGTTTAAGTCCGCTACCGTCACGGATCTTGATCTTGAAGGTGATGTGAAACGGATCCACTGCGGTTCCACGACCTATCAAGCCTACGCCGTAATCCTTGCGACGGGAACGGAGCACCGTAAGCTTGGCTTTGATGGCGAGGCCGAATTTACGGGCCGCGGAGTTGCTTATTGCGCGACTTGTGACGGAGAACTCTTCAAAGATCGAGATATCGTCGTCATCGGCGGGGGTTTTCAGGCTGCAGAAGAGTCCATTTATCTGACCCGTTTTGCGCGCAGTGTCAATATCGTCATGATTACAGATGACTTTACCTGTGCCAAAGGAACGGCGGAAGCGACCAAAAAACACCCCAAAATCTCCATCCGTTACAGCACAGCTGTCGAACGACTCGAGGGGAAAAACGGAATCGAGGCCATTCATCTCAAGCATCTCGATACCGGTGAAACCGAGACCTTACGCTCTGAAGACGGCAAGACGATGGGGCTTTTTGTCTTTGCAGGACTCGTGCCGCTCACAGGCTTTTTGAAAAATAAAGTCGCCCTGGATCAACAAGGCTACATCACGACCGACGAGAACCTCCTCACAAATATTCCTGGTGTTTGGGCCGCTGGTGACAATCGCCCCAAGGCACTGCGTCAGCTCGTCACCTCGGTCTCTGACGGTGCCATTGCCGCGGATCAGGCAGGGATTTATGTCGCTGAACTCAGAGATCGCCTCGGCTTACCCGAAATTGGCGCCGAACGTGCAAAGACTCAAGCCCAACAAGCCAAGCCCGACGCCACAAAAGAGAGCCCGGCACAAAGTGCGTCCAACTCAAGTCAGTCCCAGCACTTTATTACGCCCGATCTCGCCAAGCAGCTCACAGATTTGTTCTCACGGATGCAGCGCGACATCTTGGTCAAAATTTTCACAGCCCCTGATGCCAAAGGTGACGAAATGCGTGTCTTCATGCAAGAAGTGGCCGACTGCGGTGCAAAGATCCACCTTGAATTTTTGAGCGACCAAGATGAACAAGTCGCAAACTACCAGGTCGAGCGCTTCCCCGCTGCCGTCTTATGTGATCTTGAAGGCAATGATCTTCGCATCCGTTTCTCGGGCATCCCGGGTGGCCATGAGCTCACCAGCCTCGCCCTTGCCCTTTACCGCGCAGCGACAAACTCCGGCTTAGAAGAGAGCCAAATCTCGGCCATCACGCAAAAGGTACAAAGTCCTTTGAAGCTGCAGGCGGCTATTTCTTTGAGCTGTCACCTTTGTCCCACGCTCGTCACGAATACAATCCAAATGGCTCTCGCCACTGAGCAGATTCGTATGGAAATGATCGACACCGGACTTTACCCTGAGTTCAAAGATCGTTACGAAATCATGTCCGTGCCCTCGCTCATCGTCAATGATGGGCAGGCTCAGAGCTTCGGGCCGAAAACGATCGATGAGATTTTGGCTTTGATTTGACAGCGCCTGACTTTGCGAACATCTGAAAAGCGCTGTGAACGAACTAACTTGCACCCAAATCCGGGACATCGATTTTTTAGACTCGAACGAAAAAATGGATGACTTTCTGTGTGGCACAGATGTCATCCATTTTGTTTTCTCATTTGCTGAACATTAATACTTTTGCTCATAATACCTATTGATAAAAAACATAATTAAAGGGGAACATCCAACTGATATGGCCAAAAGAAGCGCAGGTAAATAGGCTTTTAACGCAATGCAAATAACTGAGATGATTCCCATTAAAAGCATCAGCACTGATGCCATCGTCCCATTAACCTTATCTCTTATTTTTTCGTTTCTTTCATCATTGATACTAACTTTATAATTATGGTCTTTCTCCAGCATTTTGTAATGAATGATCTTCACCGATGAAATAGATAAGCATGCTGCAAAAACAGGCGCCAACACGACTTTCATTGCTTCACTTAATTTCAAAGCAAACATCAGAAACAATCCGAAAATACCAATGAAACATACGATGTACCATATTTTATATTTTTTCATTTTTAGCCTCCTCATAAATAAAGATGTCTTCAATTGCCAAATTAAAGAATCGAGCAATTTTAAATGCCAATATAATTGATGGATTATATCTTCCGTTTTCCAAAGAACCGACTGTCTGCCTTGATACTTCAAGCGCATTGGCAAGCTCTTCTTGTGTGATTCCTTTTTCTTTCCTAATTTTTTCAAGTCTATTTTTCACATGACATTTCCTCCAA
>JAEWGS010000071.1 GCA_023388205.1 Bacillota bacterium | reverse complement strand
CAAGCGCGCCTAAGTTGGCAAGCTGTTGAGGGTGCAGCAAGTTACAACATTTATCAAGTGAATAAAGATGGAACGCGTCAATATATCGGGGAGAGCTTGAAGCCGATCCATCATGTGCGGCAGATTACAAGGGATCAGGCGAATGCGCGTGAGGACAATATCACGCAGCTTCAGGTCACGAGTGTGAATGCTTACGGTGTTGAAAGCGAAGCGGCTTCGATTGATTTTGCTTGGCCGATGAGCGTTTCAGATAGCGCGTCTATGCTCGGGCGTGTGGATACAGAAAATGTGGCCTTGGGCGCAAACGTGACGGGTTTTTCTGCTGCAGGGGATGCTGAGCCGGCAGATAAGGCCTTGGATGGAACGGCCAAAGGCAACTCGAAGTGGTGTGCAGGCGGCGCACGTCAAGGCTGGATGACGATTGACCTCGGTAGCCCCAAGCGGATTCAGCGCATTCGTGTCGAGCACGCGGAGATGGGCGGAGAGGCCAAAAACATGAATACTGTCGCCTTTGATATCCAATATAAGGACAAAGACGGACAGTGGCAGGTCGCTCGATCAATTGATAATACGGCGCAAGATGCGGTGAGTGATTTCAGCATTGAACCCATTGAGGCTCAAGAGTGGAAATTGAACATTACAAATTCAGGGCGTTCCCCTTGGGGCGCGATCCGTATTTATGAGTGGCAGATGTTTGAAACGCCAGAGCTTCCAAAGACGGCTCCCTTGCCACTCAATGCGGTGACCACGACGCCAAACCCGGATGAAAAGACCTTGGGTGCTTTGGATTTTTCATGGGTCGAAGGACAGAGCACGATTCGCATTTATGCTGAGCGAGAGGGCGGTTCGCCTGTTTTGGAGACGAAGCAAGAAACATCTGGGCAATTGCATATTGAAAATTTGGATTACCGTCCATTCGTTCGAGCCGATCAAGCTTTGCAACGCTTTTACTACACCGTCGAGGTGCCGGGTTCACAAGAGAGCGATCGACAGATTGTGACTTTTGCGATGCCGGGCGAGGGCAAGGTACAAGTGAACTGCCTGATTCAAGAGGCGGCTGGCGAAGAAACATCTGTAGAAGCGCCGAGCGAAGGCGAAGGACATGAAGCGGAAGGATCAGAAGGGAAAAAATTAGAACAGATCGATGCGGGCGCTTTGACGATAGAGGTCACAGATGTCCTGAGCGGAAAACAAATCCTGAGTCAAACCCTGGAGGAAAATGGGGCGACTTTTAATTTGGCGACGGGAACTTATGTCTTTGAAGTCAAAGGGATTTGGCGTGGGCATCGAGGGCTTTTGACCCATCAAATTGCGACGGTGAAAAAAGAAGAAACGACCCCGCTGAATTTTGTCTTTGTGGAAGAGGCCGCACATCAAGCTTTGCGTGAAAAAATTGAAGAAGCCAAGGGAAAAACGGGCCTCAGCGAAGATGATCAAAAGCGCCTGGATGAGGCGGTGAAGCAGGCGGAAGCGGTCTTAAATGGCGAGGATCAAAGTGAGGCGACGCTGGAAAAAGAGCGGGCTGCTTTGGATGCCTTGCTCCAAGAAATTGCTGAGGCGGAAAAACCCGAGGATCAACAAAAGGTCAAAGTCCGCGTGCACTTATATTTGCGTGATACAAAAGAAGCGGAGAAAGTAGATTCTGTAGACAAAGAGACAGCGGATCCGGCGGCTGGTGAAACGCCGAGTACTTTGAGTGATCATGCTTCGTCAGATGGGGAAGGAGGCAATGAGGCTGCGGTTGAGGTCAATGAAAAGACAGAAGCCGTGGAGGAAGGAAAAGTCCCCGATTCTGCCGAGGCTGAAGCCGATAACTCTGACAAGGGAGCTGAGGGAGCAGAAGCTGCCGATTCTGTCGAGGGAGCTGAATCTGATAACTCTGCTGAGGCGGAAGCGGCCGAATCGGCCGATGTTGAAGCAGCAAAAGCCCAAGAAGGCGAAGTGGCCGAAGCAGCAGGTGCAGAGCGTGCTGATTTGAGCTCGGAGGAAGCAGAAACGAATTCGATGAGAAGGCTGCGGCGCTCTCTTGAAGCGACAGATGAAGTTCCTCAGTTTGAAAATTATGTCTTCGTGCGTACTGTGGAGCTTGAGGGCGTGGTTGGAGAAGAAGTGCTGCCTGCTTTGGAGAAGCTTTTGGGTGAAGATGAGCGTTTGATGTCTTTTATGAAGGACAACCAACTAACGCTTTCGTATCAAAAAGATGAAAGCGCGGAAAACCAGATGACGAAACTGGAGAAAGTCTTGTTCACTCGAGAAGCTGCGCCGGTTTTCTATCTACTTTTTGATCCTAAGGAGGGTTCGACAGAGGAGACGAAACCGACTGAGGAGACGAAAGCAACGGAGGAAACGAAACCGACAGAGGAGACGAAACCGACGGAGGAAACGAAACCAACGGAGGAAACGAAGCCTGTTTCGCAAGAGGAGATCTTGAAGGCGCGTTTGATTTTGGCACAGTTGATTTCTCGAGCGAATGCTTTGGTGCCGCTCCAATCACAGTTTGACTCCGATGCCTTTAATGATTTTTACGCAGGTCTTTTGGCGGCGACGGAATTGTACAACTCAGGATCAGAAGATGTAGCCGCGTTGGAAGCCGCTGCTTTGCGATTGAGTCAAGGGATAGAAGCTTTGACGAAAAGTGTAGGAACTTCAGAGCTGACCCAAGGTCATTCCAGTGAGACGAAAAAAACGGGTGGTGAAAATCCTGGACAAATCGGAAATGGAAAAGGCGATGGCACAGGTGGTTCAGCAAAGATCCCTGCCACGGGAGAACGGCCTGAGATGGAAGCGATATGGGCTTTGGCGTTCTTGATCTTAGCTTCGGGATTGTATCTGGGTCGTCGGCAAAAAAGTTAAGTTGTGCCCAAAAGCTAGGTCTTGGGTGTTTAGAAGATGGGAGAAGTGACAAGGGGCTTGTCACTTCTCTTTTTGTATCAAGAGTGTGGTAGAGTACGCCTCGAGATGGTCAATTTAAGCAAGCCGACAAAGGAGCCAAGCCATGAAAGAGACAGCGAAAGCGTGCAAGCCCGACACGATGCAACTTGAATCCGCAATTTTTTGGCGGGAAAAAGATTTTGAGACAAAACAAGGGCCTTCAGTAGATGCAGGGGCTAAAATCTGGGCAGATGCAGTACTTGATTTAGGTCAAGCCACTTGTGCTTTGAGATGGAAGTTGCACCGAGGCCTACAGTGTTTTGAGATGGGCTTAATCCCTGGAGACACATCGGGCACGGGAAGCGATTCGGAAGCAGGCTCAAAATCGGGCTCGGAAGCGGGATCAGGAAGCACAGCCGTGTCGGCTTTTGAATCAAAGGACAGAAAAAACTGGAGCTCTTTGCCTGAACTTGAGTCTAGGCCGAATTGGGGTCTAGCATTGAGCCTGAGAAGTGTTCCTTTGGGAGAAGCACTTAAGGAGCTTGAGCCTAAGCGCCAACGCAGCTGGCTTCAAGAGCAAAGTGGCACGGTACAGCCAGAAGGCTGTCAGGGAGATGAGCCCGAAAAAAAGATAGATGGAGCGAGACAAAAGCAGATTTTGCAACTGCGCTTCGCTTTGCCAGAAGATGCGAAAATTTATGGATTAGGGGATGTGGCGGCGCCTTTGAATCGCCGGGGGTACAGCTTTACCCTGTGGAATACCGATGATCCGAGTGTGCAGCTCGAGCATCGTCGCAGCCTTTATAAGAGCATCCCTATTTTGTTTATCCACTCACGTCAGGAGGGCTTTTGCCTGGGGCTTTTCTTTGATCAAAGCGCCCGCGCGCATTTCGATCTCGCTTTTTCGGATCGAGAGGCTTTGATTTATACCCCTGAGGCTTCGGCGCTTCGCCTATATGTCACAAAGGGCAGGCATCTTTCGGAGGTGCAGCAGCGCTTGGCTCATTTTTTCGGAGGGCGTCACTTGCCAGCCAGACGTATGTTGGGTTTTCACCAATCGCGTTGGAGCTATGCGAGTCAGTCGGAGGTCAGTCAAGTCGTTTCGGCCTTTGATCGGCATCAATTGCCTTTGTCTGTGCTGCACTTGGATATTGACTATATGGATGGCTTTCGAGATTTTACTTGGCATCCGAAGCATTTTGGAGACGGGCAAAAACTCGTGCATGAGCTCGAAGAAAAAGAGATCGCTTTGGTGCCCATTATCGACGCGGGAATTAAGCAAGATGAAGCGTATGAGGTCTATCAAAGAGGTCTCACAGGCGGACATTTTCTCAAAGCTGAGGATGGGCAGCCTTACGTGGGCTGGGTTTGGCCAGGTCACACGGTGTATCCCGATTTTGAGCAAAAAAAGACAAGAGACTGGTGGGCCAAAGAAGTCGAAAGCTTTGTTCAAAAAAGTGGCGTCTCTGGGATCTGGCTTGACATGAATGAACCGGCGAATTTCAACGGGGACTTGCCAGATGAGCTTCGTTCAGGTGCCTACGAGAACGCGCCTTTGGAGCAAAACACGGAGGCTGTTTTTGCGGATGGCTCTTTGCACAAGGACTGGCATAATCGCTACGGAAGCCAAATGAGCCTCGCGACCTATCACGGTCTGCAGCAGGCGCGGCCAAATCAACGTCCTTTTTTGTTCTCCCGCGCCTGTTATGCGGGGCAGCAGGCCTATGCCGGTGTTTGGACGGGAGATTCGATCAGCTTGTGGGCGGCTTTGCGCGCACAGGTCGCTCAACTTTTGACGCTCAATCTCTGTGGCATCCATTTGCTGGGCGGAGATATAGGGGGCTTTGGCGGTCAGTGCACGGCGGAATTGATGATTCGTTGGATGCAGCTCGGCTGCTTCATGCCTTTGATGCGCAATCATACGGAGATTAACAGCGCCTACCAAGAGCCCTGGTGTTTTGGTCAAGAAACGCTTGAGATTTTGCGAAAATGCCTGAATTGGCGCTATCGCTTTTTGCCCTATCTCTACGATGAAATGGCGGCGGTGGAATTAGGCGAGGGGCTGCCGCTTTGGCGGACGCTGGCGATGATGCACCCTGATGATGCACGCTGCGATGAGATTCAAGATGCGTTTTACTTTGGGTCTCAGATGCTGGTGGCACCGGTTTTGGATCCTGCGGTCCGCGAGCGCGTGGTCTATTTGCCGCAGGGGCTTTGGTATCGTTTGGAAGATTTCAAAGTCTTTGATTGCCGAGAGGGAGGCCGCAGCATTTTGTGTGAGGCGAATTTGGATCACTGTCCTATTTTTGTCAAAGCGGGTGCGCTGATTCCCTCTTGGAGCCGCCCTCAGGAGCCTTGTCGTGCGCAAGAAAGAAATTCGTGCGATCAGCCGAAAGAGCTGACCCTTTTGGCCTTTGCACCTCACTTGGCGCAAGAAGATGAGAAAGTTTCGGTAACGGAAAAGTCGCTCACCTGTGAGGAGGAACGTTTCCATCTTGTCGATGCGGGAGACGGATTCGCCTATCGAGAGGCTTTTGCCCAAAAGTCGGCCGTTCAAGGCGCAGGACTCTATCGTTTTTATTGGCAAGAGGGGGAACCGACCTATCAATACACGGGTGATCCGAAACAGCAATACGAAAAGGTCAACATCGTTTTGATTGAAGGAGATGAAGCTTGAAAGATAGGGCGCAGCAAGACTTAAAAAATGAGCGTGCTCAGTGTGAGCCCGAGCCCCGCGAGTCTGCCGTCCGAGGGCTGGAGCCCCATGAGCAAGAGCCCCGCGAGCTAGCGACGCAAGAACTTGCGGCGATCGTGATGGCGGCCGGCTTGTCGCGGCGCGCCGGTTTTGACAAGCTGATCGCTCCCGTTGGTGGGCGGGCGCTTTACCGTCATATTTTAGAAACCCTATCCTCTTTGCCGTGGGCGCACGTGTTGGTTGTGAGCGAGAATCAGGCAATCAAAGAGACGGCGGAGGCTCTGGGTTTTTGGGTGATCCCAAATCCTGAGGCGCATAGCGGCAAGGCTTCGACCATACGTCGAGGCGTTCAAGCTTTGCTCGAGATGACGCCGAAAAAGCCGATGGAACTGCTGGCGGACGAAGCCCGAGCAAGGGAGACCCGAGCCCGAGCAAGGGAGACCGGAGCCCCCAAAGGAATCGCCTTTTTTGTTTGCGATCAGCCCCACATCTCACGAGAGACGATTCTCAGTTTGGCAGAGCGCTTTTTAGAAAAGGGCGACCACATCGTTTATCCACTTTATCCCAAAGAAAAAGGCGCAAACGGCAGGACGTTTGAACGTGGCAATCCCATGATTTTTCCGATCTGTTTGGCAGAAGATCTTCAGCGATTACAAGGAGATCAGGGAGGTGCGAAACTTTTAGATCGACACCTCAACGAGGGCCTTGTTTTGGGTTCGGCCGAGGAAGCCAAGGACTATGATGTCGCTTCAGATTTTGAGGCACATTAAAGCTGAGCGCCCGAAGAAAAGCGGAACAAGCGGATTTTTTCTCGATTTTGAGCAAAGTGAGAGATACAGAGTTCTTTTTCAAAAGAGGCGTGATACACTCTATTGACTTAGATAATTGACTTAGATAGTAAAGCGTGAGAGGAGCGCGAAATGAACGTTTGGCATGATGTAGATGCACGATTGATTACCAAAGAAAAATTTATGGCCGTCATTGAAATTCCGACGGGGAGTAAGAAGAAATACGAGCTCGATAAGCAGACAGGAATTTTGAAGCTCGATCGTATTTTGCACACCTCAACCCATTACCCAGCAAACTATGGCTTTATACCGAGGACTTTTGCAGATGACTTCGACCCCCTAGATGTTTTGGTCATTTGTCAGGTGGCTTTGGATCCTTTAGTGATGCTTGAATGTCGCCCAATCGGGGTGATCCGCATGATTGATGGGGAGGAGATCGACGATAAGATTATCGCGGTGCCGACCCAAGATCCGAATTATAACCACATGACGGATTTGAGTGAGCTGCCTCCTCATATGATGGCGGAGTACATGCACTTCTTTGAGGTGTACAAAAGTTTGGAACACAAAAATACGACGACGAGTGAGGCTTTGGGTCGCGAAAGAGCAGAGCACATTATTGAAGCGTGCATGGAGAATTACCTTGTGCATTTCTGCGGCAAAGTGCCTTCGGCGGAGTTGAGTTCAAAAAACGAACGTGCGAAGCGCTTGATTGAAAAATCGATGCGCATGACGGTGGACGAAAAAAGCGAGAACGAATAAGCGCCGAGTGAAAAACGGGATCGAAAGCTGAAAAAAGATCCCGCAGCGAGAAAATTTTCACGGATGCAAAGCTTTTGCACTGTGCGAAGATACTTTAGATCGATCGCCGTCCAGCGCGCCGTCCAGCGCGATCAGTAAAACAATAAAGATAAATCATGAGCGGCAAGGGGCAATATGCAAGACCTGCCGCTTTTTGTTTTCCTCGCTTTTGGCGAAAACGACAAGAAAAATGAGCGCGGTTTGTGTCACAGAAGCCGCATGACGTGTACAATAAAGGGAACCGTCAGAAGGAGCCGTTGAAACATGGGTTTGAAGCCGCTTTTATTAGAAGATATTCAAAATGAACTATCTCAAGAGGAGCTGCACACCTTGATTCAAGGGGCGATAACTGGACGTGAACGTGCCTATGTGCCTTATTCGCACTTTGCGGTGGGCGCTGGTCTTTTGACCCAAAGTGGAGAACTGTTTGTCGGTTGTAATATTGAATCTTGCTCTTATACGCCGACGAATTGTGCCGAGAGAACCGCTTTTTTTTCGGCAATTGCTTCGGGCCATCGCAAGTTTAAGGCGATTGCTATTGTCGGCGCGCCCGAGGGCGAATCTCTGGGTCTGTATGAGCTTTGTGCGCCGTGTGGCGTGTGCCGCCAGGTCATGAGAGAGTTTGGCGATCCAGAGCGCTTTATTGTGTGCTTGGCGAGAGGCTTAGAGGATTATCAGCTGTATTATCTGAAAGATATTCTTCCTTTGGGATTCGGACCAGAGTCTTTGGAAGCGAAATTAAAAGATGAAACGCACGCGCAAGATTGCACGTGTCATCAGCATGGAAACAGATAGGGGTGACGTCTCTTTTGGGGCGACGCCTTTTTTTGTAGTTGTAGTATAGAAAATTAAAACCTTTGTCGCTGAAGTTCGCGAGATTTTTGCTGTGATGAAGGTGGGAGAAAACGGGAGGAAGACCATGGAAAACGTGATTGAGATGCTGGGCATCACGAAGCGTTTTGGATCTTTCACAGCCATTGATCATGTGGACTTTGTTGTGCGCAAAGGAGAGATTCACGCCTTGCTCGGTGAAAACGGAGCGGGTAAATCGACTCTGATGAGCGTGCTCTTTGGCCTTTATGAGGCGGAAGAGGGCGAGATTCGTATCAATGGGCAGAAGGTGAAGATCAAAAATCCAAACGACGCGAATGACCTTCGAATTGGTATGGTGCATCAGCACTTTAAGTTGGTTCATAACTTTACAGTGCTTGAAAGCATTATCCTCGGCTTGGAGCCAACTAAAGGGGCCTTCCTCAAGATGGATGAAGCGAAGCGGCGCGTGATTGAGCTGAGTGAAAAATACAATCTCAGCATTGATCCAGATTCTCGGATCAGTGATATTACGGTTGGCCAACAACAGCGCGTCGAAATTTTGAAGATGCTCTATCGCAATGCGGATATTCTGATCTTCGATGAGCCGACGGCCGTGTTGACGCCCCAGGAAATTGATGAGCTCATGGGCATTATGCGCAGATTGGTTGCCGAAGGAAAGTCGATCGTGTTTATTACCCATAAACTCAAAGAAATTCAGGCAGTGGCGGATAGGTGCAGCGTTCTTCGCAAAGGCAAATATATCGGTACGGTAGAGACCGCTCAGGTGGATGCGAAAAAGCTCTCTGAGATGATGGTGGGCCGCAGCGTGAGCCTCGAGGTGGACAAGCC
>JAEWGS010000011.1 GCA_023388205.1 Bacillota bacterium | reverse complement strand
GTATCCTACGGCGACGAATAAAGGTGTGCAGACGGTGCGTAGGCCGAGAGCGGAAGAGACAGTGCTGCTCGTGGTCGATGTGCAAGAACGTCTGGTACCCGTGATTGAAGAGAGTGAAGCGATTGTTGAACGGCACTGTGTGCTTTTGGCAGGCGCCCAGATCTTGGGTGTTAAAACCGTTTATAGCGAGCAGTATCCCAAAGGCTTGGGATCGACCGTTAACGCCCTTTATCCTTGGATGGAAGAAGGCGATCGAAACGTCTTTTCGAAGACCGCTTTTAGCTTCGTTGAAGCGCACCCAGAACTGGTATCTGAGTGGATTTCAAAGGGGCTTCGCCACGTGATTTTGACGGGCATGGAAACGCATATTTGTGTGTATCAGACTTGCCGTGATCTGCTGGCCTTAGGGATGCAAGTGACGGTGGCTTCTGACTGTGTGGGGTCTCGAGAAAAAGAAGATAGCGAACTGGCTTTGAGTGCGATGCGCCAAATCGGAGCTCAGGTGCTTCCGACCGAAACTTTGCTGTTTGATCTTTTGGGAGACGCAAAAAATCCGAATTTTAAGCAAATCTCTCAATTGATCAAATAAAACCTTTGATTAAGACGCAAAATGAGCAAAATGAAGCGGTAAAAAACAAGCGAATAAGTCGTCGAAAAGGCGGCTTTTTCTATATGCGGAGGACAGAAGATGGCATATGTTTCTGAAAAACTAGCGAAAAGCTTGGCGCAAAAAGCAATGGCGAGAACGGCACAGATGTCGGCGATCTGGCTTGAAAAATGGCGCGAGGACGAGCGTGCGGCGAAGCAAGAAGCGCCGTTAAATGCCGATGAGCAGGCGTCCATGGATTTTATTTTGGCCTATCTGCCCGAAAGTGATTTGCAAAATCACGACTATAGCTTTTGGCTCAAACATTGTCGCGAGACCTTGAGCCTTTGTGATGAGTTTGTTTCAGATCCGAACATTCGAGACGCTCTTTTTTTGAATTACATCCTCATGCCGCGTGTGAATAGTGAAAATATTGAGTTGTGCCGTCAAGACTTGGCAGAGCTGCTGCGTCCTCTGGTTCAAGGCAAGTCTGCAGAAGAAAAAGTACAGGCCGTCAATTATTTCAGCTTTTCCAAAGGGACTTATCAGTCGACCAATTCCCGCTCGGTTTCGCCCCTGACCTTTATTAAGCGAGCGGGTGGGCGCTGTGGCGAAGAGTCGACGTTTGTCGTTTCAGCGCTGCGTTCCGTGGGCATTCCAGCGCGGCAAATCTATTCTCCGTTCTGGGCGCACACCGATGACAATCACGCTTGGGTTGAAGCTTATGTGGATGGAAATTGGCGCTATTTTGGCGCGTGTGAACCTGAAGCGACCCTTGATTGCGGCTGGTTCGATGGTTCGGCGCGGCGTGCGGCTATTGTGCTGACGCGTTCTTTTACAGATCTGTTAGCGCCGGGAGATTTGCCTTTGGATCATGTGGATCCCGCTGGTCTGGTTAATGTTTCTGCGCGCTACTTTGAGCCCACATCTTTGGATCTTGTCGTTAAAGGCGCTGCGGGACAGAAGTTTTGGGCAAGCATTTCTGTTGTCAATTATGCGGCTGTGTCGCCGATTCTCCGCTTTGCTTTTACTTCGGGAGCGTGTGTGCATGCCGATTTGGCGAAAGCTTCTTTTGTCCTTCAAGTCGGTGACGGTGAAAAAATTTATGAAAAGCACCTGCGCTTAGATGAGCCTCAAAAAATAGAGCTGGACTGGGCGTCTTTGGGTGAGATGGAGGACTTGATTCAAGCGGCGGAAGCAGAATTGGCGCATTTTTACGCACCACCTGCGCAAAGTGTTGCCTTGGCCACCGTCGATGAAGCTCAAAAGGCGCAGCATGAGGCACGATATCAGCAGGCGGAGGCCGAACGCAAAGCCTTCGAGGCGAGCTTTGGTCGGCCGGATCAAGAAGGCTTGTCAGAAGTTCGAGACATGGGCTTTGATCCCAAAGGCAAAAAAACCTTGAGCGAGGCGGATATTTTATTTGCGGCGAGGGCTTCTCGAGAGGAGATCTCAAAATTTTTGAACCGAGAAGCGAGCCCTTATACGAAAGCGCAACGACTTCGTTTGTTAAACACCTTGGAACTCAAGGACTATGCAGATACGCCGGCTGATCTTTTGGAAACTTATCTCAAAGCTTTTGAGATGGAAAAAGAGGCCTATGCTTCAGGTTTAACTCAGGACGAATTTGACCGATATCTCCTTTGTCCTCGCTTTGGCCGTGAGATGCTGAGTGCTTATCGTGAAGGCTTGAACGCTGCTTTTGACGAAAAAAGTAAGGCGGAATTCAAAGCTCAGCCCGAGCGTATTGCAGCTTATATCGAAGAACATATTGCGCTCAATCAGACGGCGGATTACGCTTTGGCGCATTTAGAACCGCTGCGCTGCCTTAAGTGGCAATCGGGCTCGGAGCCTGCACGAAAACTTCTGGCGATGGCGATGGCACGCAGTTTTGGCATTCCCTGTCGCTACGAGGCGATGACGGGACGAGCTGTTTACCTGGACTTTGAAACGAAAACGGAGCGCCCGCTTTTTGGGGTGACGCTTGATGAACAAAAGCCAGACCAAAAGGCTGAAGATCAAGTTGAAGCCAGAGAAGGCGTGACAGCGTTTAAGAAAGCGCAGCTTAGCCTGGTCAAAAAGGACCCCGAACAGGAGCTGCGTTTTAGCGAACAGTTTTCCTTAGAAGTTTTAGAAAAGGGAAAGTGGCGCTTCGTCAATCCTGAGCTGATCCATTTGGGTAAAGGGGTTTCAAAGGCGGAGATCGAGCTTGCCCCCGGATGGTATATGTGGACGCAGGTGAGACGTTTGCCGAGCGGGGATCAGCTGATCAAGCGCAAGGCGTTTCATCTTGAAGCCGGCCAAGAAGAACGTTTTGAAGTCGCTTTGCTTGAGGCGCCATTGGAAGATCAAGGGCGCTCAGCTTTGCCAGAATTTTCTCTCTCTGTCGCCGAAAAAGGAGCTGTTCAAGCGCTTTTGTCCAGTGAACGCTTCGATCCATCAGCGTGTCACAATATGAGCAGTCAGGCGCTTTTCGATGAGGGCCGCCGTCTGTTTATTTTCTTTGAGGCGAACGGGGAACCCTTCTCGCACCTGATGCAAGATTTGGAATCTGTACACGAGGCTTTGGCTCAGGAAGCGAAACGCTGTGTTCTTGTTGGGCTTCAAGCCTCAGACCTTGAGCATCCACGTGTGAGACATTTATGTCGTGGTTGGGCTGAGCTGCGCTTGGCCTTGATGGATGAGTCCTTACCTAAGACGCTTTACCATCTTCTGACCTGCCCGATTCGGGAGCTACCTTTGGTCTGTGTCGCAGATGAAAAGCAAGAGGTGGCCTTTAGCTTTACAGGGTATCGCGTCAATTCTGGAACGGAGATTTTGCAGGCGCTCAAAGACATCTAAATGGGGACAAAAGAGCTGACACTTTTTCAAAAGTCAATTAGACAAAAGCCCGGGATGACGTCCGGGCTTTTGCGTTTTTTTCAAAAATGTTCCACGTGGAACTTTATTGTTCGTTCGCATCTGAACTTTGATCAAACAAGCGCCAGCCTAATCCCCAGACAACCTTAAAGCAATTGGGGCAACCGGCTTGAGCGAGCTTCGCGCGCAGATGAGATAGGTGCACGGAGATGGTATTGTCACACAAGAAATCTTGCCCCCAGACCAGTTCGTAAACTTGAGACTTTGTGAAGACGCGTTCGGGATCTTTGAGAAAAAGTTCAAGGATGCCAAATTCTTTTTGGGTTAAAGGGAGTTCTTGATCTAGATAATAGGCTTTGCGTGTCTTAGGGATGATGCGAATGCCTCGATATTCGAGGGATTGCTCGAGACCAGGTCGGCGTTGTTCAATGAGGCGCTTGACGCGCGCGATGACCTCTTCTGCACGGAAGGGTTTAGAAATGTAATCCGAAGCACCTAATTCAAGTACATTAACGAGCGTCTGCACATCTCCCTTGGCCGTGATGACGACAACATCGCAGCCTTTTTGTTGGAAGAGAGGAACGAGTGTTTCGCCACTTCGTCCAGGGAGCATTAAGTCCAAAATGACGAGGTCGGGGTGCGTTTTCGTGGCGAGCTCGGCGGCCTCGTCGCCCCGGAAACAGGTGCTCATATCGACGTTGGGGATATGCCCTAAAATGATGCGAAGCAAATCATTGATATGCGGATCGTCTTCTACGATAAGAATTTGAATGTTTTGCTCGGCCATGGCAGGTTCCTCCGAATGGTTTAATTTATGCGCTTTTTGATTTGCTTTGGGGCTTTGACTTGTGTAGCGGGGGTTTAAGTGTGGTCGTTGCGATCGCGTGTTGATGCGCCTTGAGTTTGACAGGCGTCTTTATCTTCGAGGGGTGAATCAAGGGGTGAGTCTAGGGGCGAATCGAGGGCCGAATCGAGGAACGAATCAAGGGACGAAGGATCCGCATTTTTTTCAAGATCGATCCTGTTGGCTTCAGAAAAGCCGAGCGTAAAACATAATTCGGCCTGCCCGGAGGGAAGTGTTGCTTCGTCGACACGAAGGGCGATCCCGTGACGATTGCATAGTTCCCAAACGATGCTCATGCCAAGTCCAGCATGAAGTTGCCCCTGACTGCTGCGACTTGGATCGCCCTGAAAATTCCGAGCGAAAATTTGTTCAAGATGATGGATTCCAGGATTATCCCAAGCGTTCGCAACGGTGAGGATGTAAAGCGGACTTTGGGCTTTGAGTTCGATGCGAAGGGGGGCTTTGCCGTGATTGATACAGTTCTTGATGAGGTTTGAAAAAATTCGTCTGATATCAGAGGCGTTACTGAGAATCGGGGGAAGATCTTGGATGTCGATGTTGACTTTTTCGCCAAAAACCTGATGGAGCGCATCGTACTGAAATAAAATTTCTGCACGCAGAAGTTCGGAGAGTTGCACCGGTTTTTTGGGCGATTTGGGGAGCATATCTGCATCGATGAGAGAAAGCTCGTAAAAGGAGTTGAGCTGTTCTTGCAAGGCGCTCGAGCGTTCTTGGATGATTTTGAGAAAGGATCGAATTTGAGCCTGCGAATGCGAAGCCCTGGTTTCTAGCTGGGTTTTTGGGGATGCATCGGGGGCAGCTTCGCTTCGATTGCTTCGATTGTGGGCGATATGCTTTAGTTCCATGTCGATGAGATCGAGATAGCCTTGAATGGACGTCAGTGGGGTCCGAAGATCGTGGGCAATGGAAGCGATGATGTTCTTTTGCTCTCGACTTTGCTGCTCAAGATGTTTGCTCAGTCGGCGGCGAGAATCTGCGAGTTGCTGTACTTGAGTGTAAATACCTCTCAGCTCTGGAGGGGGATGATGCTGGAAGCGATCTTTGAGACGAGGATGATCGATCAGCAGATTGAGTTCTCGGGAGAGGTGATTCAAATTTCTACGCAAGGCGATTAGGTGATAGAGCGTGAAGCAGAAGGCGAAAAAGAAAACGATAGATAGTCCAATGAAATAAAGAACAATATCTTTCATCCGCTTTCTTTAGACCTCCTTTGAAATGGGAAATAAAATGGGGGTGCGTGTTGTTTTGTTATTGTAGGCCTTTGTTGATTTAGAGGGCGAGGTTTTTCTTTGAAAAGCGCCAATACCCCAAAGAGAGCAAAAGAACGACCCAAAATAGGCAGACAGAAATATTGCCCAAAAGATCACGCCAAATCCAATTGCTACCTGTTGAGAAGCTTGAGAGAGAACCGATGAGTCGGTACGGGAAAAAGAAGCTTAAAACTTTGCTGATGGGTTCGAAATCGAAGTGCCAACGATAGGACAAAGCGTACAAGCCGTGTAACACAAGCGAAGGGAAAGAAGAGATACAAAAGTAGACGAGCAAGATGCGGGCAATGCTCTTTTGCGTCTTTTGAAAACATAGGGCGTGCATGAAACTGGAAGCACAAACTAAATAAAACAGGACTGAGAGAAAAAGAAGGCAGAGCTCTTTGATAAAAAAGATGTTTCGAAAAGTCGGTATAAAGGCGAGGTAAGCGAGGACGGTCAAGGAAAAAATCAAGAAAGATTGGATCACCATGAAAAACAAAGTCAGAAAAAAGCGTTCAAAGAAAAGATGACGGCGCGAAATACCCAAAGCTAATAAGTAAGCGT
>JAEWGS010000092.1 GCA_023388205.1 Bacillota bacterium | reverse complement strand
TTCCAAATACGCCGACTTGCTATCAAAGCTCAGCGAGCCCAATCCATTTGGCTGCCGAGCGAAAAATGAAGAAAGATGTTGCTAGGATAGCAAGATCGAGAGATGGATGTCAATCTGTTCGCAGCGCTGATTTTTAGATTCAAGCAGGCGCGCCTCGACGGAAGCCGCGCGCCTTGACGAAAGTGCGCGCCTCGACGGAAGCCGCGCGCCTTAACGAAAGCGCGTGCCTCGACGGAAGAAAAGTTCCCCAGTGAGACAAGAAAAAAGCCCGCCCCATCGAGAGGCGAGCCAAATGGATTCTTTTGAAATCTCTTTTGAATTTGAAAGTCGACTTTTGTTTTCAACTGAATCTCAGCGCTTAATCCAAGACAAAATTTTCAACTTCGTCCTTGAGCTTTTGGATCAAAGACGCTTCATCCATAAAGCCGAGATCCCCGTGCTTGCGGTGGCGTACGGCGTAACCTTGTTTTTCGATCTCTTGTTCGCCGAGAACCAGCATGTAAGGGACTTTTTCGACTTGTGCATTTCTGATTTTTTTACCGACTTTGTCATCTTTGTTATCAACGCTGACCCGAAGCCCCGCATGTCTCAGGCGATCCGCAGCTTCTTTGGCGGCGTCGAGGAAACGGTCTGAAATGGGCAAGATACGGACCTGTTCAGGAGCGATCCAAAGCGGCATGGCGCCTGCAAATTTTTCAAGCAAGAGGGCCAAGGTGCGTTCGTAGCAACCGATGCTCGTACGGTGCACGATGTAGGGGACTTTTTGCTGACCATCGCTATCGGTATAAAACATGCCGAATTTCTCAGCCAAGAACATATCGATTTGGATGGTGATCAAGGTGTCTTCTTTGCCGAAAACATTCTTGATGTTGAGGTCGAGCTTAGGTCCGTAAAAAGCAGCGTCGCCGACACCGATTTTGTAGTCAAGCCCCAAGTCGTCCAGCATGCCTTTGAGATAGCCCTCGACGCGTTCCCATTGTTCAGGTGTGCCGATATACTTGCCTTTTTTATTGGGGTCCCAGCAGGAGAAGTTGTAGCTGATGTCATCTTCCAAGCCGGTAATCCGCAGCATTTTGCGCGCGAGATCGAGGGCATCCATAAATTCATCGCGGACTTGATCCGGACGGCAGATGATGTGCGCTTCGGAAATGGTAAATTGGCGCAGACGAATCAAGCCGTGCATTTCACCTGAGCTCTCTTTGCGAAAGAGTGTCGAGGTTTCGTCGTAGCGAATGGGCAAGTCGCGATAGCTTCTCGTTTTTTGCAAATAAAGTTGATACTGGAAAGGGCAGGTCATTGGACGCAAAGCCATGACTTCATCGCCGGTAGGTGATTCGCCATTTTCGTCGACTGCACCCAAGATGAACATGCCATCCATATAGTGATCCCAGTGACCAGAGATCTTGTAGAGATCACTCTTAGCCATATAAGGCGTTTTCGTAATTTGATAGCCGCGACGCTCCTCTTCATCTTCGACGAAGCGCTGCAAAATCTGCAAGGTTTTTGCACCTTTGGGTGGGAAGAGCGGCAAGCCCTGGCCGATGAAATCGATGGTGGTGAAATAGCCTAATTCACGACCGATTTTATTGTGGTCACGGGCGGCTGCTTCGCGGCGGCGTTCGAGTTCAGCGTGGAGTTCATCTTTGGACGGAAAAGCGACACCGTAGATGCGCTGAAGCATTTTGTTGTTGGAATCTCCGCGCCAGTAAGCGGCAGAGGTGTGCGTGAGTTTGAAGGCTTTGATGAGTCCCGTGTGGGCGATGTGTGGCCCTGCGCAAAGATCTTCAAATTCACCTTGTTTATAGAAACTGATGACCTCGCCCTCGGGAATGGCTTCGACGAGTTCAACTTTGTAGGGTTCGTTTTTTTCTTTGGCCCATTGAATGGCGTCTTCGCGGCTGCGCTCGCTGTAGAGAATGGGCAGACGTTCTTTGACGATCTGCTTCATTTCCTTTTCGATGGCGTCGAGCTCTTTTTGCGTAAAGCTTTCTTCGACGTCGATGTCATAATAAAAGCCTTCATCAATCGGCGGCCCGATGGTGAGCTTAGCCTGAGGGTTTAAGCGCTTAATGGCCTGCGCCATCACGTGAGCGCAGCTGTGGTTAAAAGCTTTGGCTCCATCCGGATCACTGTAGGTCAAAAGCTCAATGTCATCGCCCTCTTGAAAAGGCGTTCGAATATCTTTTTTCTCACCATTGACCTTGAGCAGGCAAGTTTCACGCAACAGATTTGCGTCGATATGTTCTTTGAGATCAAAAAATCCCTGTCCAGGCGCGAGCTCGATGGCTTGGCCGTTCACATGTACTTTCATGACATCCTCCTAGCGGTCAATCCCTACGAATGGACAGACCTATATAATCCCACCCATTTTAACGGAGCTGAGACCTTAAAAAAAGAGATAAGCGTGATGAGCGCAGCGCGGATGAATGCGATTAGAGAAGTACGCGGAAAATATTGGATAAGCAGATGAGCAAAACGAGTATCTGAACCAGATTAAAAGCAAAGAGGACGTGCTTTTCATCCCACTTTTTATTGAGATAGGCGCCGATGAATCCACCGAGGATGGAGGCGATGATCATTGCCGGTGCGACGCGAAGATCGAAGTGGGCGAAGCCTTCTTGCAGCATGACGCTGCTCAACTTAGACACTTGGGCAAATAAGATGGTGACCAGAGAACAGGTCGTGGCTGTTTTGGTATCGAGTGAGAAGAGAAAGATGATCAAAGCGACGTTGATGGGGCCTCCGCCGATGCCCAAAAAGGAAGAACAAAGGCCTAAAAAGAGACCGGCGAGCGCAGAAGATAGCATGCCTTTGAGCTGCAAGGATCGGCAGCGATCCTTGAACTGCATGTAGATATAAACAGTCGCGATGAGCATGCAGAGGATGACGTTTTGGATGAGGGTGCCCACTTTTTGACTTAAGCCCGAAGCGAGGAGTTCTTGCAAAAGATATTCGCCTAAGAGGCCGCCAGCGACCGAGCCAATCGACAGCGGAATGATTTGACGGTAGGGGATGTGACGCTTGGACAAGATCTGTTTTGCGATGGAGACCAGTGACATGGCAAAGACGGTCATTGAGG
>JAEWGS010000060.1 GCA_023388205.1 Bacillota bacterium | reverse complement strand
ACGCGAAAGCGAGCGGACGCTTGAATTTTGTAGCCGTGAAATAATTCAGGCAAATAAGCTTCAATCAGATCTTCCAAAAAAATCAGACGCTGCGGCCAAGCTTCTGGGTCGAGGCTCACCAAACGCGGCAAGGTGTCCGGCAAACGAATCGATGCGAAATAAACCCGGTCCTCTTCCTTCTCTTTTGTGTCTTCGGGATCAAGCAAAAGGGCGACATTGATAGCGTGGTTGGCCACCAGAGGAAAAGGTCTTGTCAGATCTACTGCACGCGGAGTTAAAACAGGATAAATGTACTCCCGAAAATAACGATCCAAATAGACTTTTTCATCTTTTTTGATCTGCTTAAATGTAACGAGATGAAGACCTAGGCGCTCCAATTTTCGCTCGAGTTGCTTCCAACATTGCGTCTGATCTTCAATCAATTGATGGATGGAAAGGCTTAGCTCATTGAGCTGTTGCTTTGGACTAAGACCACTAAAATCCAATTGATCCGGATCATATTTGAGATCAGATTTGAGGCTGGCAATGCGCACCATAATAAATTCTCGCAAGTTACTTGCCGTAATTGAGAGAAAATTGAGCCGCTCCAAAAGCGGGATGCGACGATCATTAGCCCGAGCTAAAACGCGCTGGTTAAAGGCCATCCACGACAGCTCGCGATTGATAAAAGAAGATGCGTTTGGCTGTTCACGACTGAGGTCTCGACGCTTATTTGAAACTTTAGAAGACTTTGGGGCATTGGAGCGCTTCTTTTTATTTTCTTTTCGCATGTTCATCTCGTTCGACCCTTTCATCTTTCATCCTCCTTGAAGAAGCTGAATGTTCACTTTTGTTTTGGGGAAGCTCCTTTAACCTGACCCACGCCATGGTATAAGGAAAGCTGAAGCTTTAGCCCGAATATTTGTTCAAAAAGTCTTGCTTTTCTTTGGACCACATAGTGATACCAATCCATTTCGCTCGGATCGACAAGCACGCTGAGTTTAAGCTGCTGATCTTCGAGTCGACAGCGCTTGAGTGCTAAGCTTTGATCTAATTTGGCGTCTAATCCGTCTGCGATGCGAAAAAGCGATAAAAGCCTCAATAGACGGATGCGATCATTTTTACTAAAACCGTTTAAGAGCTCGGCATCGGGCAAAGAAGAGCCCGAGTGCGCTTTGACCAAAAAAAGCAATTCAGCATAGGCCTTGGGAGAGAGCCCTGTGAGATAAAGGCGCTGCGCGATTTGCCCCGAAAGACTGGCGTGTCCATCATTTCCGTGAATCTTACCTAAATCATGCGTATAAGCCGCCAAACGCAGCAAGAGAAGATCGCTGTTTTTGAATTGAGAAGAAACTTGCATGGAGCGAAAAAGTTGTTGAAGAATGTCATCGACCATATGCGCATGTGGCCAAACTTCATATTGCTTGGCAGCTGATTGAGCCAAACTCAAATGACAGTCTTGTGCCTGCGCAAGCTCATCCAAAAGACTCTTTTTGAGTAAAAGTTCTGAAAGAATACCGCGACTGATCGGTGCGCTCGGAAGATGAACCGATTCAAAATCCCCCACACGCAGGTAGCGCTCGATGATTAATGCGACACAAAGCAACAAATCGGCGGCCTCTTCACTGATCCCAAGCTCATTGGCGCAGGCAAACGGACTCATTTTAAGCAGCTTTTTGAGCAGCTGATCAAAGTGTGACGCTTTGATTCGATCATCTTGCTTACCGAGGATTAAAGGCAAATAATCCGCAAAAGAACCAACCGCAATTAAATGCTTGAACCGCCCTGCAACCTGTTTCGGATTCGTCTGGATCCCTTCAGATAGCTCTGCGTCGATATAGGGATCGAGCCAATGGGAAAGCTCTTTGGCCCGACCTTGAAACTCTGAAAAACGAGATTGAAGACGCAGCGTACCGAGCCCGTATCGTTCAGTCGCCAAAAGCTTTTCTTTTTCAAACGTGCTCACTTGTAGGGAGCCTGCCCCAATTTCAAGAAAGACACTCTTATTGAGGTTGGACTCTTGAGCTGACCAAAAGGGCATGGATTTTAGGGCGAGAAGCGCATAGTAACGTTCTTCTTCTGGAGATAAAATGGTGACCGAAAGACGATGCGCATAATCGATTCTCGCACAAACAAGATCACGGTTATGGGCTTCGCGTAAAGCGGAAGTCGCGACCACTTTCATTTCGGGCGCACCGTAAGTTTTGAGCAAATCTTTGAATCGACCGATCTGATCGATGAGACGCAAAATAGTTCCTTCACTAATTTCGTGTGACCTATAGCTGTCTAGGCCCGGTGCGATCGGTGCGGCGCTGCTTTCGAGCACGTGATAACCCTCTTGCGTTTTTTCCGCGACAACCAAAGTCAAAAGTTCGGAACCAATATCGACGACTGCAATGCGTTTAGGCATAGTTACCTCTCAAAAAACAGCTGTTGTTTCTTCTGGGCGATGGCATCAACATTGGAGATATAGTCCGAGGCGAGTTGCGGTGAAATAAATCTCCGAATGCTCAAGGTTTTCTTCTGCGCAAAAGTCATTTCAGGACAGCTCGAAAGATGGGATACTTGAGTTGCAATTCGTCTTTTGCTCGAAGCGCCAGCGCCTAGTGCGAGCACGGATCTCGCATCGGCCATCATGTACACATTATATCGGCAGGCCTGCTCTTTTTTCGCAAATGATACATTCTCCAAAGCACCAATCGCATCTTTTTGTTTGTAGAGATAATACGGTTCATAACCAGCTTCACTCAGCATTTGTGCAGCTGCTTCGAGCGCCACTTCGAGTTGCAAATGACGCCGATGAAAGCGCTTCATATTTAACACGCCGCCATGCCCAAATTTTTGGTCCTGAGTGACCTGACTTTTTCGCTTCATCGAAAGTGCGTGAATCGAAATAGAGCTGGGATCCAAAGCAATCAGGTCTTGAACATTTTGAATCAGATCTTTCCCGTCCTCACCCGGCAAGCCCGCTATGAGGTCCATATTGATATGAGAAAAGCCTAACTCTTTGGACACGTTGACCCAATGCTTAATCTCGGCCTTTGAACCAGGTCGATTAATTCTTTTCAGGGTGTCTTCTCTCAAGGTTTGAGGATTAATCGAAATATGAGAAAAACCCTGACGGCGGATGGCCTCTAGTTTTTGCAAAGAAAGTGTATCGACCCGCCCCGCTTCAAAGGTCGCCTCAGAAAGTTTCGCAATTGGGACATAGCGATTCATATGCGAAAAAAGCTGATCAATCTGGCCTGTTGTCAAAAAAGAAGGCGTTCCCCCGCCGACATACAAGGCAGAAATGGGATGACGGATCACATGAGGCAAAAGCAGATCCATTTCTCGAATCAGGGCTTCGACATATTGCGTCACGAGCTCTTCTTTTGCCTTTATGCCATCGGGCGAAGGAAAACTACAGTAGGCGCAGCGGGTCGCACAAAATGGGATATGCATGTAAAGCGCCAACGCTTCTTTTTCTTGCGAAAACTCCGCTTGCGACCTTTCTAGAGGCAGCCAATCCCCTCGATGGTCTTGAGCGATCTTCCGCTCAGCTAAGGCGGTTTGGTACGCGAGCTTAGCTTTCTCTCGCCTGAGTCCATAGATGCCCATTAGAGAAGCGATGGATAAAGCCTCCAGATTTTGGGGCGAACTTTGAGCAGCAGATAAAATCTCTGCAATCTCATGATTTTGAGAGAACGGCTCGGAGTGATGAGATAAATTTGTTTGACAACTTTGAAACTTTTCAAAGAGTTCCAAAGCGACGTAAGTTGGACGAATCCCAGTCAGTGCGCCCCAAGGAAGCTCAGTCTCAAAAAGACTCGATAAAATTTTGTAGAGCAAGCGTTTTTCGATGCGCTTTGAGGGTAAAGATAAAATCGGCCAAGACACTTAAGCTTGTGTCTATCAGCTTCGTTCAAGTCTTGATCCCTGAGCAAGAAAAAAGTTTTCGCGCAGATGACTTCAGTTGGATGAGTTATGTTTAGATGGGCCTTGTTTAGATTGGCCGTATTAGGATAAGCGCCGCTAGGATCTGTTTTTTCGTTTAGCTCATTTTCTTTATCTCGCGTGACTTTTAGATTTGAAGAAAAGAGAAAAAATTGAGCTTCTCCATCAATGCGTTTCATGAACATGAGATGTTTCAGCTTGAGTTCATCGCTTCTTATCGCATGATAAAAGCAGCTTTCTTCTCCTAAAAAAGCCAAAGACCCAAGGATCCATTGACGCACAGATTCATCTTCAACGCGATCCAGCTTTTCTGTTGTAGATACACTTTTTCTAAAAGTAGCGCCACTGATCAAAGTCAAGTTTTCGCAAAAAGCGGCGATCATTTCACGGCAGGTCTGAGCTTCATTAGGATGATCAAATACAATATAAAGTTCACTCATAACTCTGTAGCCTCCGCGAATGTCAAATTAGATTTTATTCTGCTGACGCGTTCAGTCACATCTCATTATATGTTAAGCTAATTCCGTAAAAGGATTTATTTAGGGTGCGTGTGCACCGCTACCGGCGCGTAGCAAAGGAATGTTATGAATTTGAATAATATTTTGTCACTGATTGGCGGACTGGCGCTCTTTCTTTTTGGAATGGAGACCATGGGTATGGCCCTTCGCAAGGCTTCAGGCGGTAAGCTTGAATCTGCCTTAGAACGATTGACGAGAAATCGCATCATGGCCTTACTCTTGGGTATTGGCGTGACCGCCGTCATCCAAAGTTCTTCGGCCACAACAGTCATGGTGGTTGGTTTTGTTAACTCTGGCATTATGAAACTTGCTCAGGCGGTTAACGTCATCATGGGTGCGAATATTGGTACCACCATTACAGCATGGATTTTGTCGCTTACAGGAATTGAAAGCGACAATTTTTTTGTCCGATTGCTGAAGCCAGATACCTTTACCCCTGTTCTGGCGCTGATCGGTATCGCGATGATCTTGGGCTCCAAAAAAGAGCGAAGAAAGAACATCGGCAGCATTTTAATCGGCTTTTCGATCCTAATGTTCGGTATGGGACAGATGTCGACCGCGATGAAACCCTTGGCTTCTGAGCCTGACTTCATCAACCTCTTCACCCTTTTCTCTCATCCGATTTTAGGTCTGCTCATGGGTGCGGTTCTCACGGCAGTCATCCAAAGCTCCTCCGCTTCGGTCGGTATTTTGCAAGCGCTCTCCCTATCGGGTGCGATGCCCTTTTCCGCGGCTTTGCCCATCATCATGGGACAAAATATCGGGACTTGTGTCACGGCCTTGCTTTCAAGTATCGGAACTTCTAAAAATGCGCGGCGTGCATCGATCATTCACTTGCTCTTCAACTTTATCGGTACAGTGATTTTCATGATCATCTTCTATACGTTACACGGTATTTTGGATTTTGCGTTTATGCAAAAACAAGCTGAGCCCTTTGGCATAGCGCTCCTCCATACGGCATTCAACATCTTTACGTCCATTATCCTCTTCCCCTTTTCACAGCAACTCGTCTCGCTCAGCAAATTCTTGATCAAAGATGAAAAGGGTCAAACTGGAGAAGAAAATCCCACCTTGCGTCTCCTGGATCCGCGATTCATGACGCGCCCGAGTTTTGCGCTTTTGCAAGCTCACGAAGTGATGAAGCGTATGTGCGCTGAAACTGAACACGGATTGAAGCTGGCCTTTTCTCTCATGCATGAATTTGATGAGACAAAATTTGAGCGAGTTGCCGAGATCGAAGGTGAAATCGATCGTTATGAGGACGCTGTGGGCACTTATCTCATCCAATTAAGCAAGCTAAATCTCTCCGAAAAAGATAGTAACTTGCTCAACCTTTTGATCAAAGGCATCAATGATATCGAACGCATTTCAGATCACGCGCTCAATATCGCATTTCTCTCTAAATCCAAAAAAGATGCGAATCTACAGTTCTCTGAACAGGCGATTCAAGAACTTGAAATTTACGAAAAAGCGGCTACGACGGTGCTTTTGACCACAAGGCAAGTCTTTGATCAACTTGATGCCGAAAAAGCCTTAAACGTTGAGCCTTTGGAGCAAGTCATCGATGGACTGAACAAAGAGCTCCATCGTCGCCACATCAAGCGCTTGCAGTCTGGTCGTTGTACGATTGGAATTGGCTTAATCTTTATGGATTTCTTAGCAGACGTAGAACGTATTTCAGACCACTGCTCAAATATCGCGGTGGATATTATCTCTTTGATGGAGTCTGATTTTGATACGCATCAACATCAAAAGATGCTTCGCCAGGAACAAAATTTCGAGGCCCGCGTTCAGATCGCAGCGCAAAAATTCCAGCTACCCCCTGAAGTCAAGTCTTCCGAATTGAGCCCTGAGCAAAAAGAAGAGTTGGACACTTTAAGTTCAGCGCTTTCACGCGACAAAGGTAAAAAGCATGATCTCTATCAGCATTAAACCCCTCACAAACCCTTGATGTCGCAGCTCTCGTTTTCTCGAGATATCGCTTGAAGATTCAAAAAATCGCATCTTTTCTCAAAGGAGAAAGGATGCGATTTTAATGTGCTGTTCTTTTATCTTTTCGGATTCACTTATTTGCGACCAGAAAAAGCGTTCCAGGCAGAAAGCACCACAACAGAACCAATGATCGCTGTGATTAAGGTGCGCCAGTCAAAACGCGCTACGACATCGACTCGGGCCAAAACAGAAATGATGAAACCGCCCACATAAGAACCCACGATGCCCAAGATGATATTGCTCAAAAGGCCTTTTTTGCCGCCTGCGATTTTCTTCGCGATCCATCCTGCAAAACCACCGATAATCAACCAAGAAAGTAAATTCATCTCTTGACTCCTTTTATTTAAGATTTGACAAGATTTTATCAAATCTTTTTTAGTCAAACCGAACATGAGTCTTTTAACTTCGAAGCGAGAACCAAAGACTGGCAATCAAGTTCGACGACTCAAGTCGACGTATTCTCATGCTCATTTCTCAAGAAATCACGTTCAACAGTGCGAGCGCGGACTTGAGTCCATCCACAGCTGAGCTGACAATGCCGCCAGAATAGCCTGCCCCTTCTCCTGCTGGATAGACTCCTAACAGCGTCAAAGATTCTCTCGTTTTAGGATCTCTTGTCATGCGAAGCGGCGAACTGGATCTTGTTTCGGCGGCCGTGAGCAAGGCTCTTTCATTCAAAAACCCTGGCATGCGCTGATCCATTAAAATCAAACCTTCGCGCAAAGCTTTTGTCATGCGTGTGGGATAAAGTTGTCCCAGATCTGCTTCTTTGACTTTAGGTCGATAACTCGGTTGAACACAGGCTTGAATCCCATGCGTGATTTCACCTTGCACAAAATCCAAGGCGCTTTGGACGGGGGCGCAAAATTGAGTTCCGCCCAAGTGATAGGCTTTCTCCTCAATTCTTTCTTGAAACTCGAGTCCAGAAAAAAGGCGGTCACCGTAGTCGTTCGAATCAACCGTCACCAAAATTGCAGCATTGGCATTCGATTTGTCTCTTTTGCGACCACTCATACCATTGACGCAAAGTCGATTGGGTTCACTTGATGCAAGAATAACTTCACCGCCAGGACACATGCAAAAGCTGTAAACGGCCTTTTTCCGATCTTCAGGATGCACTGTTAAAGAATAAGGCGCTGAACCCAGGACTCTAGAACACGCATGGTCGCGATACTGCTTTTGATTGATCCATTCTTGATCATGCTCAATTCGAAAGCCCATCGCAAAAGCTTTTGCCTCAAGGCAAACGCCGTCTTTGTAAATTTGTCGCACGGTGTCGCGAGAAGAATGACCGATGGCGAGAACAAGGTGTTCGCAAGCTAATTCGACTTTTTGGTCACGAAGCAAGTCGTGTAGCAAAATCCCTTCAAGTTTGTTCTTAACTTGTTTGGGCGTCATTAGAGAGAAAGGAGAAGCATTTTTTTCTCCAGCAAAATTTTGCTGCCCGTCTCTCGTTTTGAGCGCAATCAACTGATGAGAGAAAAGGATGCTTGCACCGAGATCCAGAAGTTCATGACGAATGCTGCGCAAAATTTTCGGAAGTAAATCACTCCCAATATGCGGCTTATGCTCGTACAAAATATCTTCTGGTGCCCCATGAGAGACCAATTCTTTGAGAATAAGTTCGATGAGCGCGTCGCCTTTTCGGCAGGTCAGTTTTCCGTCCGAAAAAGTTCCAGCACCTCCCTCGCCGAATTGGGCATTTGAGTTTGGATCGAGTATCGCCTTTGTTCGTAACAGATCGAAATCTTGAATTCGATCTTCGACCGCTCGACCGCGTTCAACTAAGATCGGGCGCTTCCCCGCTTTGGCAAGGCAAAGGGCGGCAAAAAGACCCGCAGGCCCCATCCCCACAACCACAGGCCGAACTGATGTGTCCGAAACAGAGCTATTAAAGTTAGAAGATTGGATCAGCAAATCGAACCATTCAGGGGGCGCCGCAGCGGCTTTGATCAAATGCCGCCGAATCCATCTTTGAAAGCGTCCACTTTTTTCTTCTTGAATCTCAAGGACCACATGAATTTGAAGCTCGCGCCGAGCATCGATAGAACGCTTATAAAGCTTGTAACTAGGAAGTTCATGCTCACAGCAGCGAAGATGCTTCGCTAAGGCCTGACGAATGGCGAGCGTCTCAGCTTCAGGTGAAGAAGAAACTTTAATGTTCAGCGCTGGGCTGAGAAAGATTTGTTTCATTTTTCCCACTCTCTACCTGTGTATCGCATTTAGGAATACGCAATTGGAAACAGCGATGCAAGATTTGAATATCCCAATTGCGCTCAATCCCACCAAAGTCGCCATCCAAAGTAAAAGAAACGGCTTCATCAAAGTGCATGTGCACCTTTTGAGCAGAGAGAAGCAAAATATCTTCGTGCTGATAATCCCCTGCGAGAAGTTTGGCGATCAAGCCGGGAATTTTGAGAGGATTGCTCGGTTGCTTGACGAGTAGGATTTCAAAAAGTCCATCATCGAGACGTACGAGCTGCTCATCAAGATGCAAGACACCGCCGACGCTCAGACTATTCATCACTGCCCCAAAGATAAAGTCACCCTCATAAGCTTCGCCGTCAATTTCAATCACAGCGTGATAAGGTGTGATGCGCCCGATTTGCTTGAGTCCTTCGATCAAATAGGCAATGGGACCAAGATTCTTTTTCAGTTCGTGGGGTGTCTGCCAACTGGTCTCTGTAAAGGCCCCAAAACTTGCGACATAGATGAACTTTTGTCCATTACAAAGGCCCAAATCCGGATGGATCGTTGGTGCATTTTGAGACAAAGCCAGGCTGGCCGCTTCACTGGGATCAAAAGAAAGCCCTAAACTTCTCGCATAATCACAAGTTGAACCGCCAGGAATATAAACAACGGGCTTGTCACAATTCAATTCTTGCATCACAGAACCCATTTCTCTCACGGTCCCATCTCCGCCATAGCAGACAAAGACATCATATTGATCCTGATGCTGAGCAATGAGATCGGAAAGTTCTCCTGCGTATCTCGTCAAATGAAAAGTTGCGAGATCACCTTTTTCTGTGAGAGAAAAAGCGATAGCCCCGAGTTCCTTTTCAGTCATGCTGCGTCCTGCATTTGGATTTCCGACGAAAAGAATACGTTGCCGTTTGTTATCCAAGCTCTTGACGAGACTCATAAAGTGCTCGCCGCGTTCTTCAAAATCTCGGTACATATTGTAGCTGGGGGCTGCTGGACTCAAGATGCAGGCTCGGCCTTTCTTCGTCAAATGGTAAGCTAAAGCCACGGCGTCTTTCATGTCCTTTACAGCATAAAGACGAAGAGACATTTCAGAACTGCTCAGCATCGTTCCTGCTTGGATCGATTGACTGAAATTTTGAGTAGGCGCTTTGGTTTGAGCCAAAGTCACATGGCCTTCACCGGCATCTTCCAATTCAAACTGAGATATATCCAAAGAGAGTGAAAGTTGTAATTCTTTGAGGACGCGCCACCCCGCTTCAGGCAGAGCGATGACATGCTGTAAATGGTCCATGCGAACAATTTTCTCAAAAAGGCTGTAATCAATGCCCCGGTCCTGACCTCCGATAATGAGCGTCTCTCGATGATCACAATGTTTCAATGCAAGCTCTACAGCCTGAGGTATCGTCGCAATGGAGTCATTGTAAAAATCAATCCCAGCATGTTGCCCGACGTACTGAAAGCGGTGCGGCAGAGGCTGAAACTGCGTTAAGCCCTGAGCGATTTGTGTTTCATTGAGGCCACAGAGAATCGCTGCAAGAGCTGCCATTGAGGCATTCATCTTTTGCGTCAATCCCACGAGTTGCTTGTATTGTGAAAAATCCAGTTCACAGGGCAAAGGTTTGGGCGCGTGCCCCGCTTCTTGATGAACTTGACCTCTGAGCCATTCGATTTTTAGCTCACCTGAATGCTGAAGCCAGGCTTTGGCTTCGATACGCTCATGCGTCAGACCAAATTGATCCAAGTAATTTGCCTCAAAAGCCTCCGGGCGCATCGAAAAGAGGACAAATGCAGCCTTGAAGTCCTTAAATTGATCGGTCCATTTGGCTAAATCTTCGAGTTGCTTTTCATCATCGGTGCGAAGGAAGAAGAAATCACCGCTACCTTGATTTTTCGCAATATGAAGCTTAGCTTTTACATAATGTTCGTAGCTGGCATAGTGATCTAAATGCTCAGGATAAATATTGGTCAAAATCGCGATATGTGGTGTGTGGCGCGTGAATTCCAACTGATGGCAAGAGAGTTCTAAGGCGGCGAATTGTTTCCCCAACTGCCCCATTTGAGTAAAAGCCGGTATGCCAATATTTCCCAAAAGTTTCGCTCCGTTCGGATGTTGAGATAAAAGGCAATAAACCAAACTGGTGGTTGTAGATTTACCCTTGGTACCCGTGACTCCGATAACTTGCTGGGCGTATTCTTCCAAAAACAGATCAATCTGACCCGTGATTTTTGTCTGAGCTGCGCTTAAAATTTGGGTCATGTCTTCGGCGGCTCTTTTTTCATTCGGAAAGGCGATGCCCGGCGATTTCAAAACCACGTCATAAGCTGAAAGCGTGGGTAAAAAGTCTTCCACAATGTGTTCTTTGGTGTCTGGTCGGACAGCTTTGAGCTTCTGAAAAACGTCCGCATCTAAGGCGCTTTTCTTTTGATCGGCTAAGCCAATCTCAGAGGGATTAATTTCATCGAGATGATCAAGGAGAAATTGGGCGGATGTTTGACCTTCTCGCCCAAGGCCCAAAATCAATATGCGCTTGTTTTTTAATGATTCAATGGCGTGAATATGCTCCATATCTTTTGCCCATTTCTCTCTTTTGCTTACGTTCATCGCATGCCTTTTGTCGCTTTTATCGCTTTTATCGCATGAGTCGCTCGTTTTTCGCATCTTCTTCCATCGCCGCCAAAGCGGGTCTAAAAAGACTTGGGATGTGATCTGGACACTGACTTTCGAAGACGGCGTCTAATTTCAAACAGCCCTCCTGCTTAGCCTCTACATATCTGCGATAAAGCGGAGCTCTTTTATAAAGTTCTTTTCTCTCATTATCGCTTAGAGACGCTTCAAAGCGCGCTAAAGCATAGCACGTTTCTTCCGGTGTGCCGACGCACTCAAAAGGTTTGACTTCAATCAAACCAATCAGACGTTCAAAGTCGTCCATCAATTCTTCCGCCTCAAGCATGGAACGACCAATAATCTCGCTGCTTTTTTTCTCACCTAAAAAGGCGAGCAACATGATGTAGACAAACAAGCACTTCGCGCAATGTCCACACCAGCGATTCGCAGCAGCTTTCGATCCTAAATTACACGAGCGGAAGATCCTGTGATAATTGGGATAAGCGCAAAAGCGCTTAGCAATCGCTAATTCGGAAAAAGGTCTGAGCAAACTGAAGTAGTGAATATCTTTGGCGTAAAAGGCTTTGATATGTTGAGAAAAAGCATGCTCAAACTCCAGCGACTTGGACCACTGATGATTGACCTCAGTCCCCTGAACCGAACTTTGATCGGCAGAAGACTCATTGGATAACGCAATATACGGGATCCCCTGAAGCATGGCGGAAAGACAAGCGTAGTGCGCAATCACAGCAGAAACTGGCACGTGACCATTGAGGTAATTTTGTCGATTGAGTTCAAAAAGTTGAGGATCCAGATGACGCTCCACTTGAAGAACAAATTCATCTTCTATCCCCGTCTCTCTGATGCAATCCAAACTCGCCTGAGATGGATTAATGACAAAAGCATAACGTGTGCATGGCTGATTTTTCAGGAGCTCAAGCGTCACGACAGAATCTTTTCCCCCACCTACCGGAATAAGGACAGCGTTTGTTTGTGTTGGGCAATAAGAAGAAAGGCCTGAGATCTGATGTGATGATTTTAGATCTGAAGACAATTCGCCATCACCCCCAAAATGCCATTTCAAAAAGGTTGATTGACTTACCTCAATCCCATTACGATAGCGAAATTCCCCCAGCCCCGCATAATAGAGTCTGCTCCAAAAATGTTCTTCTTCGGGCGTGAAAGCTGGTCCCTCATATTCAATCAGAGGTGGACAACAACTTTTCCAGTAACTCAAAGCTTCAACCAGGCTTAATCCACGAAAAATCGCCTGGAAATGGTCTGCATACCGATGTAAATGTTCGTGATTCAAAAAAGCGGCGCCATTTCCTCGACGATAAAAACTCGCTTTGGGATGAAAAGGTGCCAAACCTTCAATTTCAAAATGAAAGGTTAGGTCAAGCCGGCTTCCTTCTTCATTAAGTTGCCAAGTCGGTGCATTCACGCGCATGACCGGATGCTTCTGGCTTAAGTTGAGATATCGATCTGCATTTTGTTGCGTTTGGCTATGGAAGGAAATTTCTCTGCCTTGTGTTTCCATGAGTGCGACCTTTCTATCTTGTCGCTTCATTATAGCAAGCTCCTATTCTATCTCGTGAGCTTCTTTCAGTGGATGTAAGTAAAGAAAAGTGGAGGGTGAAAAATTTACATTCGAGCGACATTTTTTCGCATTCGAAGCGACATTTTTTCGCATTTGGGTAGCTTCTCAATCTGGAACACGATTGATCGAATTATTCCAGACATTTCAGATTGTTTGAAAAACGGCAAAAGAAAAAGCTGATCCGCATCACGAATCAGCTTTGTGGGAGAGGACGGATTCGAACCATCGAAGCCGCTGGCAACAGATTTACAGTCTGCCCCCTTTGACCGCTCGGGAACTCTCCCATCATATTGGGCCTTCAGGGACTCGAACCCGGGACGAACCGGTTATGAGCCGGCTGCTCTGACCAACTGAGCTAAAGGCCCGATGACGCTTCCCAGAAGCAACTTCGACAGTTTAGCGACTTTGAAATAAGCTGTCAAGCTTTTATTTCAAAATTGTGGATTCCTTGTGGATTCCAACTTTAATTTTCGCCAAAGGATTGACAAAAAAGGTCCTCTTCATTTCCCTTAAAATGTGTATAGACAAAAAACCATAGCAAGGAGAAACAAAATAGAACAAAGAAATCTTAGCACAAACCCGTCTTTAGATCAGCCCAAACGGACTTTCCGGAATCTCACTGATGCGGTGCGCGACAAACTGAAGATCAAACATCAAGAATAAAGCTACGAATTCTTGATGTGGACCTCACCTCGAAGTCCAACTGGAAAAAGGCGCCCAGAATTCAGGAAGAAAAACTTGCCCAAAGTCGCCCCCCCATCATGAAGCATTAGAGAGTAAACTTACTCATAGAATTTCCGCACTTAAACTCGTTCGTAAACACGATTGAGTCAACAAAAAGTGACATGACGAAGGAGCCTTTATGAAAGCTAGACTTTACCTTGCCTCTCATTTTTTTAATGATGCGATGTTCCAGTGGACAGAAGAACTTGCCCAATATCTTGAAGCTAAACTTCCCATTGATTTATATGTTCCTCAGCGCAACGATTCAATCAACGACAAGGAAAATTGCGACGCTGAAGTTACTGACATTTCTATTTCCAAGGCAGATACCGCTGAGTTAAGACGCGCCCAAATTTTACTCGCTTGCTTAGACGGCTTGAGCATTGACGATGGGGTTGCGGGCGAAGTGATGGCTTTTGGCCTGATTCACGAATTAGAGGTCGACTTTGCTGAACAGCTTGGAGATGCCACTACACCGCGACTGATCATTGGCTTGATCACAGATATGCGTTGGCTCGGAACAGGCGAGAACAAACTTTATCGCAATCAAATGATTTTAGGTAAAGTCAAAGAGCACGGACAGCTTGTTGTGGGCTATCCAGGGAGAAAAGAGGCGTATCGCGAGGATATCGTCAAAATCATTCAAAGCTTTTTAGAGGAAAACGATTTCATCTGAGTGGGACAATTTTGCGATCCCCCTTTAGGGGCGTACCTTGCTTTAAGAGCGTGCCTTGCTTTAGGAGCGTGCCTTGCTTTGGGGCGCGCCCACGACACTAGAAGAACTTTTCTTCAATTGTGACCCAAACCATATGTCTAAACTCTAAAAAAACGTTATCCTATTTATCATGCAAATTGAATAAAGATATCAATTTCGATTTCAAAGTGAGAGCGCTCTTTTTGTATATCTGTTGGCGGCTTATTACCTTTGAATATAAAAGGTCCTATAAGCACGAAGATATGCCCAGCGCCTCTGTGAAATCGAAAATGAAAGGAGCGAAAATGTCATTCTTTTCGAACCTTATGCGGCACGTCGTACCTACGTCTCATCATACGAGAGGCGGCGTCCACGTAGCGCATAAGAAACACACAGAGGATGCGCTGCCCGTCTCGCTGCCCCCTGGTGCACGTGTTTATTTACCCTTGCGCCAGCATATTGGAGCGCCTTGCCAAGCGACAGTCAAAGTCGGCGATCAGGTCAAAATTGGCGATTTGATCGCAGACGGCGAAGGGCTTTGCACGCCTTTACATGCATCAGTTTCTGGAAAAATCACCAAAATTGCTGATATTCCAACCACAATGGGACTTCATACCCCCGCTATTGAGATTGAATCCGACGGATTGATGGAGCTTTCTGAAAATTTAGCGCCCATTCAGGTTGAAAATAAAGAGGACTTTCTCAAAGCCCTGCGACAATCCGGCTATGTCGGACTAGGCGGCGCTGGCTTTCCTACTTACTTCAAACTGACCATTCCCGAAGGCAAAGAAGTCGATACGCTTGTTGTTAATGGAGCGGAGTGCGAGCCTTATATCACAGTCGATTATCGAGCCTTTTTGGACCGCCAAGAAGATTTCATCTACGCTTTGGAGCTTATTTCTCGCTTCCTACCTATTAAAAAGATCTCGATCGGTATTGAAGCGAATAAACCCAAGGCCATTGCAGCGATCAAAAATCGTTGTGCTAAAGCGCCGACACTTCCTGAGACCGAAGTCGTTACACTCCGCGCCCAATACCCTCAAGGTGGCGAGAAAGTTTTAATCAAAGAGTGTACTGGCCGCAGCATCCCCATTGGCAAGCTGCCTTTGGACATCGGTTGCATTGTGATGAATGTTTCCACGCTTGCTGGGATCGGTACCTATTTTCGCACGGGACTTCCTTTGGTCGAAAAGTATTTAACCGTCGATGGCGAAGGCGTCTCTAAGCCGATGAACGTCAGAGTTCCGCTTGGTATGCCTGTCAAAGAAGTTCTCGCAGCTTGTGAAGGACCGAATGATAAGACCGAGAAGATCCTGATGGGGGGTCCGATGATGGGGATTGCACTCGATCAAATTGATCAACCCATTCTCAAATACAACAATGCGATTTTAGCCTTGAGTCAAAATGATCTACCCAAAGAACAAAGTGCAGGACCTTGCATACGCTGCGGCTCTTGCGTCAGTGTTTGTCCCATGCAGCTGATGCCAACACTGATCAAGCGCGGCACAGATCTTGGTCAGGTCGCGGCCCTCAAAAAATCGAATGTAATGACCTGTATGGAGTGCGGATCTTGCGCTTACGCCTGCCCTGCTCACATTCCTTTGGTCCAATATATGCGTTTAGGCAAAGCGATGATCCGAAAGGAGGGGACCCGTTCATGAGCGATTCTAATTTAGATCATTTAGACAAGAACAAAACCATGACCAGCTCGAGCGAGCTCAAAACTTCGAACGACCTCAAAACTCCGAGCGGCCTCAAAAACGAATCGGCGGCTAGTCTGGTGACATCCAACGCAGCAACAACGAGTCCAGCGGCATCAGCGGCGTCAACGGTGCCTGAGCCAAAGCCAGCCGCCAAACCTCAGACCACTGAAGCAACAGCAGCCAAACCCAAACCAAGTAAAAAAGCTGAAATCACGGAAGAAAAGCAAAGACTCATCCTAAGTGCCTCACCGCATGCTCACGCCGGCACGGATACAAGACGCATCATGCTCGACGTCATCATTGCGCTGATGCCTGCCCTCTTTTTCTCCGTCTATTTTTTCGGACTGCGCGCTTTGATACTGACGGCCGTTACGGTGCTTAGCTGCGTCTTCTTTGAATGGCTGAGCCGAAAAATCCTCAAAAGATCTTGCAGCATCGGTGATTGCAGCGCAATTGTCACGGGTCTTTTGCTCGCCTTTAACTTACCTCCGAGTCTCCCCGTTTGGATGGCCGTCTTGGGTTCAGCCGTTTCGATCATTGTCGTCAAACAATTTTTCGGAGGGATTGGCCAGAACTTCGTCAATCCGGCTTTGCTTGGGCGTATCGTCTTGCTTTCTTCTTTCCCGACACAGATGGCCACTTGGACGCAAAGTCAGCCTTGGATGTTCACTCGACTTGATGGCGTGACAACAGCTTCCCCTTTGCACGATCTGCCCCAATATTTTGTAGATCCCAGCACAAGAGCGGCCTTGCCGAGCCTTTTTGATATGTTGATTGGAAATCGTCCGGGTTCTTTGGGTGAGACCTCTGCGCTCGCACTTTTGATCGGCTTCCTGTACCTTCTCTATCGCAAAGTCATTAGCCCGGTTATTCCCCTCACCTACGTCGGCGTCTTTTCGCTACTAACGCTGTTTGCAGGACAGTTTGATCTCACTTTCTTGCTCTACCACATTCTCGGGGGCGGTCTTTTGCTCGGGGCGATTTTCATGGCGACAGATTACTCGACTTGCCCTTTGCACCTTCGTGGCAAAATAATTTACGCGTTCGGCTGTGCACTGATCACTTTCCTCATTCGCTTTTATGGTTCTCTACCCGAGGGCGTGAGTTTCTCGATTATCTTAATGAATCTCTGTGTTCCCCTGATTGAACGATATACCTTGCCTAAGGCTTTTGGATATCAAAAAGCCCCTCGGGCAAAAAAGGAGCGCAGCGTATGAGTCGCAAAAAGTTTGATCTAATTAAACCGACACTCGTCTTATTTCTCATCTGCGTTTTTTGTTCGCTCTTTTTGGCGATGACCAATCAAGTCACGGCCCCTGTCATTGAAGAACTCGCACGACAAACAGAAAATGCAGCACGTCAAGAAGTCCTCCCTGAAGCACAAGATTACGAAACGCTTCAAGCTGAGGTAGGCCAGACGGCGCTCAAAGCCCTCAATGCTTCCGGCGAAGTCGTTGGCTATATCTTTGTGACTCGAGGCAAAGGTTACGGTGGGGATATTCCGGTCATGACAGGAATCAGCACAGAAGGGAAAATCACCGGCATCAAAATTCTCGAGCTCAATGAGACTGCGGGTTTGGGCATGCGTGCAGCCAATCCTGAATTCCAGGCACAGTACAAAGATGCTAACGCACCGGTGACCGTCGTTAAATCGACGCCCAAAGAAAATGAAATCCAAGCCTTAACAGGTGCGACCATCACGAGCAACGGGGTGAGCTCAGCCGTCAATCAGGCTTTCGCTCTCTATGATGCTTTGAAAGGAGTTCAAAAATGACTGAGAAAAAGCCCTCTTGCATGCAGATTGTTTCTCGAGGTCTTGTCATCGAAAATCCTGTTTTGCGTCTCGCCCTGGGCACCTGCCCAACCCTCGCGGTCAGTACCTCTCTCCAGAGTGCTTTAGGCATGGGTATGGCAGCTACCCTCGTTTTAATCTGCTCCAACATTGTTATTTCCGCCCTGCGCAAGGTGATCCCGAATCAAGTACGCATCCCCGCTTTTATCACGATTATTGCCGCCTTTGTGACCATTGTTCAGATGCTTGTCAAAGCCTTCTTTCCGGATATTGATGCTCAGCTCGGCGTTTACCTCCCCTTAATCGTGGTGAACTGCATCATTTTGGGACGTGCCGAAGCCTTTGCAGCCAAAAATGCCATCGCCTTGTCCGCATTAGACGGCTTAGGCATGGGGATTGGTTTTACGGCCGCTTTGGCCCTGATGGGCATCATCCGAGAGTTCTTCGGCGCCGGCTCATTCTTCAACATGCCGCTTTGGCCCGAAAGCATCCCTCCGATTGTGATTTTCATTTTGCCGCCAGGCGGTTTCTTCGTGTACGGGATTTTAGTTGCCTGGGCCAATAAACTTGCGACCCGTTTTGGCATGGCTCCGATGGAGCTCAATTGCTGTGCTGGATGTACGCATCTCGGTACTTGCGCCATACCAAAGGCCAAAAATGCTGAAACAAAGCCCACGCCTATGAAGTCAAGCGCAAAAGAAGCTAGGACGCCATCCCCCAATTTAAGCGAGTCGAAAGTAGATCCGAAAGCAAAAGCGCATACAGAAGCGAACCCCCACCAAACGGATCTCAAAAAAGCCCCCTCTACTGCAGGCGAAGCGATAAGATCCACAGTAAGTTCTGCTCCGAGTCAAGATGCAGCGACGCTCGAAGCCTTGGATCGACTTCAAAACGACGAATTCAAGGGAGCGACTTTGATGGATCTACCTGAAACACAAGTTCCTGCATCTTCTTACAACACGCCTGAACTCAGTTCAGACGAATGTGCTTCAGTTGAAAGCGAGGCCCAGTCATGAATCAATCTTTAATTTTTATTTTGCTGACGGCCATTTTGACGAACAACTTCGTGCTGGTTCAGTTCCTCGGTATCTGCCCTTTCCTTGGCGTATCGAAGAAGATCGACACGGCCGTTGGTATGTCCCTAGCGGTCACCTTTGTCATGCTCCTTGCAACTTTGGTTTGTTGGCCGATCAATCACTTTTTACTTGAACCAAACGGCTTGGCGTATCTGCAAACCGTGCTGTTTATTTTGGTCATTGCTGGTTTGGTTCAGCTCGTTGAGTTCACGCTTAAACGCTATGTTCCGCCGCTTTATCGGGCTCTTGGGATCTTCCTCCCGCTCATTACGACAAACTGTGCAGTGCTTGGTG
>JAEWGS010000064.1 GCA_023388205.1 Bacillota bacterium | reverse complement strand
TCCCTTTCCTCATTTCATATTGTTCTTGTCTGAAAGTCTAGGGGGCGTTTTAGGGGCTGATTTATCGGATTTTTTCGGGATAACTTTTTTGCGAAAAAAAAGCTCAAAAAAAGCTCTCAAGATCAATGAGATCTCAAGAGCTTTTTTGAGCTGACTGGCTTGTTTTCAAAAGCTTATTCGTTCTTACCGTGGCAATTTTTGTACTTCTTGCCGCTGCCACAAGGGCAAGGATCGTTACGACCAACCTTATTTTTTTCGCGATGAACTGGATTTTGTACTTCTGCTGCTTGCTGACGCACTTGAGGTATCTTGGCGGCTCCAGCTTGTTGCGATGAGGCCTGGGCTCTAGCATCTGTACTCGCCTCTCTTCTGGCCTGCTCCATGCCGCTCTCTTCACTGCGTGTCGACTCCGTCATTTTCTTTTCATCGACTTCTTTGCGCTCAGGTGCATTGGCGCCAAACTCTGCAAGCATCATCAGGCGCACGGCATCTTTTCGAATCATATCATTGAGTTCCTCAAACATGCGGAAGCCTTCTTTTTTGTACTCAATGACCGGGTCGTGATGTCCCACGCCGCGCATACCAATCGCATCGCGCAGATCATCCATATCATCGATATGCTCCATCCAATGGCTGTCAATGACACGCAGCAAAATGACACGCTCTGCTTCACGCATCACGTCAGGAATCGGGAACAGCGCTTCACGAGCCTCGTATTTTTCCAAAGCCTGAAGCGTCAATTCTTCAGTCAAAGCCTCAACATCCACCTCATGGAGCTCAGCTTGTTCTTCTTCGACCATGCTTTCTAAAATCGGCAAGTCCCCAAAGCGGAATTGCACTTCCGTGCGTAAAGCAGGCCAATTGACATCCGCTCTCGTCACCGCACCCGCACAGTACTCAGAGATCATGGACTCTGCAACCATTTCGATCATCGTCTGGAAAGATTCCTTGAGGTTCTCGCCATCCAAGACGCGACGACGCTCCCCATAAATGACCTCACGTTGCTGGTTCATGACATCATCGTATTCCAGAACATTTTTACGGATGCCAAAGTTGCGGCCTTCGACTTTACGTTGAGCAGATGAAATCGCTTTCGTTAAGAAACCGTGCTCAATCTCCATGTTTTCATCCACATTCAAGGTTTCAAAGAGACGGCCCAAACGCTCACCGCCAAACAGACGCATCAGATCATCTTCCAAAGAAAGATAGAACTTGGACTGACCGGGGTCACCCTGACGTCCTGAACGACCGCGCAACTGATTGTCAATACGACGAGATTCATGGCGCTCTGTGCCGATAATATAAAGACCCCCCACTTCAACAACGCGATCATGTTCAGATGCGGTGTCCACTTTGTGGGCGCTTTCAAGCTCTTTGAAGCGCTGACGGGCCTTGAGCACCAATTCGTCATCCGTATCATTGTGCGCCGTCGCCTGCTCGATCATCTCTTCGTCATAGCCTTCGCGCTTCATTTCTTCACGCGCCATATACTCAGCGTTACCGCCTAAGAGAATGTCTGTACCACGACCTGCCATGTTCGTCGCAATCGTCACCGCGCCAAATCGACCCGCCTGAGCCACGATCTCCGCCTCTCGGGCATGCTGCTTCGCGTTCAAGACGTTGTGAGGAATACCCGCTCTCGTGAACAGTCTGCTCAAGTGTTCCGACTTATCAACTGAAATCGTACCGATCAGAATTGGCTGACCTGTCGCATGAGCGCGCGCCACTTCCTCCACCACTGCATGCAATTTGCCATTTTCTGTTTTATAAACAGCATCGGGCAAATCGACACGCTGCGTCGGGCGGTTGGTTGGAATCGTCACCACGTCGAGACTATAAATGTCTCTAAACTCATCTTCTTCCGTCAAAGCCGTACCGGTCATGCCCGAAAGCTTCTTATACATGCGGAAGTAGTTCTGGAAGGTAATCGTCGCAAGCGTTTTACTCTCACGCTCCACTTTGACACCCTCTTTGGCCTCAATAGCCTGATGCAAACCATCGCTATAACGACGTCCGTACATTAGACGTCCTGTAAAGTCATCGACAATAATGACTTCACCATCTTGAACGACATATTGCTCATCACGGTGCATCGTCCCGTGTGCCTTGAGCGCATTATTGATGTAATGCTGAATATCAAAGTTTTCTTCGTTCGCAAGATTCTCCAAACGGAAGAACTTTTCAGCCTTGCGGGTACCAGCTGGCGTCAGGGTCGCCGTCTTAGCTTTTTCATCGACAATGTAATCGACGTCCGCGTCTGCGTTGGCCTCTTTGAGCATCTCTTCAACGTCAATTTTCGTATCTTGCTCGGCAACGACGAAAGCCTTCAAGGTCGTAGCAAACTCATTGGCCTGACGGTACATATCGGTCGACTCTTCGCCCTGTCCTGAAATGATCAAAGGCGTACGCGCCTCGTCAATCAAGATCGAGTCCACCTCGTCGACAATAGCGAACTGAAGTTCCCGCTGCACCATGTGCGCGCGGTACGTCACCATGTTGTCTCTCAGATAATCAAAGCCGAACTCATTATTCGTTCCGTATACGATGTCGCTCGCATAAGCTTCACGCCTCTGATTCTTACTTAAACCGTGCACAATCAAGCCCACGCTCAAGCCCAACCAGCGATAAACCTTACCCATCCATTCACTGTCACGCGTCGCCAAATAATCGTTGACCGTCACAACGTGAACACCAAGTCCTGTTAAAGCATTCAAATAAACAGGCAAAGTCGCTACGAGTGTTTTACCCTCACCGGTCTTCATCTCTGCGATACGCCCCTGGTGGAGTACGATGCCACCGATGAGCTGTACACGGTAGTGCTTCATGCCCAGTACACGCCAACTCGCTTCGCGAATCGTCGCAAAAGCTTCAGGCAACAAATCATCTAAGCTCTCGCCATTTTGATAGCGTTCTTTGAATTCAGTCGTCTTGTGCTTCAAAGCCTCGTCGCTAAGCTGTTCATACTCAGCTTCAAGTGCTTCAATCTTCGCTACAATTGGAGCGATCCGTTTAAGTTCACGCTCACTGTGACTCTTAAAAACTTTAGAGAACAGTCCCATTTTGTATTATCTCTTTCAATCTCGTAAAAATTGGCAAACTAAGTAATTATTTTACTCCTTAGCACTTTTGAGAACAACAAAAAAGCCTCTCTCATTCCGTAATTTCTTCAGAATTTCCCTTATGCTTACAAATTTCTGCACCTCTGTTTTCATTTTCACTGAAAATTCACTGTCACAGTTTTGGGCGCACAAACGCAGATCACTTCCCCGGCTTTTCTTTTTTCTCATAACGACTCGAGGGCAGATCCTCATGGATTTCAAAAAGCACCCCTGATCCCGATAAAAATTGCTCAAGTAGCGCCTTCCGATCCGCTGGTGTATTCTCCGGAATAATCCACTTTATTTTTCGAGAGCGAATGTCTGAAGCCTCAATTGAAATGCCCTGAGAACCCCATTGACCTCCTGTTCCCTTGTATTTAAGAAGTCTGGACGTTTCACGAGATACAGCCAAGGCTAAGGCCTCATCATTCGCGTAAGTCGGCGCCGTAAGATCAATACTTTTGATCACCAAAGCTTCCCCCGATGAAAAACCCGATAAGATCGGAAAGGTCGCCGGTAAATTGCCGCCATACTTTTGTCTAAAATAAGCGCCGCGCGAAAAATTATGTTCGTTCCAAATATTATCCTGAGCCTTTTCTTTTCCATCTTGCCCCACGTCAATCTTGCTCAGATCTTTGAGATTCCACAAAGGCAAGGTCCATCGATCCGAACGCAGCTTTGAAATCGGCCCGAGCTTAACTTTGTAGTTCGTCTCGTAAATCAATCGATGATCTGAAAACTGCCCTTTGATGTGAGCCTGATCAACTTCTAACAAGCGGTAAAAGTATCCTCGCTCTCCGACAAATCGATTGAACCATTGTTTTTGAACTTCCAGCAAAAGCATTTCACTCACTCGGCCAACCAAGTAGTTTCGAACTGGCTCTTGAAACTTTTCTGGCAGCTTTTCCAAAAGCTTACCCTGCACTTTAGAAAGATCCTGCATCCCAGCGATATTGACCGCCAGCTTTGCCCCTTCGATTGCATTTTTGCCCGCCTGATGCCAAAGAATCTGAACCTCATAGCTTCTAACAAGGTAGACCGAAGCAATGAGTATGAAGAGCATCACAGGTAAAACCAAGGCCATTTCAAGCGTGACCGAACCGCACAGTCCCCGCGACACGGCCCCCCGTAAAACGCGCTTGGATGGCTGCTCTTGCATCGAAATCTTCTGGACTAAACAAAGGGCCGCGCGTCCTTTCGCCTGAATGCTCTTGCAGTTCTGCTTCCACCGCGCTCGCATCATCGTAACGATCTTCATGCTTGACCTGCCTTTCTACACCATACCAATGCCAACTCGCTGAACTATCAACCGCCGTATAGAAATCTGTCTTCGTATTTTTTTGAATACAACGGGCCAAACGCTCTAGCTTCATCCGCTCCGGAAGCAAAATCAAAAAGATCCGTAAAAAATCGTGATAGTCCACCTGGATTTTATTTTTCGCTCCATAAAGCGGAATGCTCTCTCCTGCAAGCAGCTGCCTGAGATCTTGTATTGAGCGTCGGCTCGCCTCGATGAAAACTTGCATACTCACCACGGCTTCAACAGGAATTGGAATAGAAAATATCGCCCCTAAAGCGGAAATTAAAATGCCCGTAGCGCGATATGCACCCATCCTCACAGGCTCGCCTCTCACAGCCAAAGCATGTCCTGGCAGGCGCAAACAAAAGATGCTCCCCTTAATCATCATCTTGGCTAGCCCTGGCTTCATTCCCGTCAGAATCTCTTCTATTTCACAATCGCTCGCATATTTTTGCTGATTGTAAGTTTTCATCCGCCAGGTGTAATTTGAGCTCAAACCATTTGAGCTCGGCACGCGCTTATCCTGGTTTCTTACCTGAGAAGAGCACATACCTAAAATGTATTCATTAATTAATAATTGATCCAAGACAGGCACCGGCGCGCTCGTCACCTGACGGTAAAGATCTTGCGCCTCATCGAGCACATTTTCAGCTCTTGTCCAACGCTTGAGCGTCTCTTGTCCAAAAACCTCAGCGGCAGATTCATCCAAACTTTCTCTTTTTCCCTCTAAGCTCAAAAAAGCACTCAACTTCTCTTGCTTATCTTCTGACTTTTTTTCTTCATCTCGCTCCTTCCCCTGATTTTCGCTCTCACTTTCTTGATCGTCGTCTTTGGATTGCTGCGCTTCTTTGAGCTTATCTTGACGCTTCTCGTAAAGAATTGATTTTCTGAGGTAATCAAAAAGTTCATTTTTCCCCGTGCCTTGTAATGAATTTGAAGCGGCCAAAAGCGTCGCTTTTTGAACGTGCTTATTTGATTCAAAGGGATGTGAATATACATATCTGCCCAGCATCGTCCCGCTTGTGATCGGCTGAGTTACTACGCTAAATCGAAGCGCTGCAACAGGCTCCGGCGTGAGCGGGGAAAGCGAAAGCGCCGAGTCAAGCTGTTTTGCGTTCTCGCTTGAATCTTCTGGCCACCACGTCGAAGCAAAGTAAACGCTGTCTTTTGCAGCTGTCTTCGCGCTTGGAATCAGTTCCGACTTTTGCTCCATCGCGCCACGAATACGCTGCCACAAATGCTTCGCTAAACGCACTGGGAAACGTGGTCTCATGAAGCGAATCAGCGCCTTTTTGAAGGTCTCAGGCTCAAACAAAGGTCGCTTTGCCTCACAAGAAATCTGTGCCGGAGAAGCAAAGGTCACCGTCTCCAGTTGCTGCGCCGAGATACTCGACTGCGCCTTAGATTTTTCAAAAGCAAATAGCCCATAGCGATCCAACAGTTCTCGATCATAAGCCGCCAAAATTGCATCATTTTGGCTATAAACGGCATCTTGAACGCGCACTTCAAAAAGCCAAAGCTGAGCGAGTCCATTCATCACAAAAATCAGCACACAAAGGCCCAGCATGACAAAAGCCATAAAGATCGACATGGCGCCTTGGTCTTGAACAGCGCGGCTCAAAATTTTGCCTCTCGTACCCACTTGACTCATTTCAGACCTCCCTCCTTTCTCAAGGCGTAATTCAAGTCATCTGAAATCCATAAGCCTAGCTCTAAGCAAGCGGCGCCCTCACTACAAAAAAGGCTCAATGTGCCACGTCGCTCGTCTGCTGGATCGACATAATCCTCCGCCCCCACATGAATCCAACGCGCCCGCTCTCCGGCTTCATAGAGCAGATTCATGCTATGGGCTCGAGTTTGACTCAACGAGGTATAAGCAAAAATCAAAAATAAGCAGCCCAACAGCAAAATCCCACACGATATCGGAAATACAATTCCAGTCTCCAAACTCCTCGACATGAACATCACCTCCGAGGAACATTTTGGAGCGAAAAACCGCGAAACGTTTATCGCATTTTTATATCGGCGAAAAAATGAGAGAAACCGAAAAAAAAATTCAAAGTAGCACTCTATTTTTCTTGAGAAACGCAATAAGATGACAGAAATAAAAAATAGAGCCGCATATCACTCTTTTATGCAGAGGCGTTGAC
>JAEWGS010000009.1 GCA_023388205.1 Bacillota bacterium | reverse complement strand
ATCTGTCACCACTCGAATGGCAACGTCATCCTTTTCATTATCCTTGTATGTCTTACCGCAAAGACGGCAAACTTCATCTAAAATCGACCGCACGGTATCCACTTCAAAGAGGCTGCCGACACCTTGCAAGGCACAAGCAAAGCGTTCAAGACCCGCACCCGTATCGATATTTTTTTGCTTAAGGGGCAAATACGATCCATCTTCTTGGCGCTCAAATTGAGAAAACACGCAATTCCAAATTTCAACGAAGCGGTCACAATCGCAGCCCGGCTTACAATCTTCCTTGCCGCAGCCGTATGCCTCGCCTCGATCAAAATAGATTTCAGAGCAAGGACCGCAAGGACCCACACCGTGTTCCCAGAAGTTGTCCTCCCGACCCATTCGAATGATGCGATCTTTGGGAAGTCCAACTTTCTTTTCCCAAATTTCAAAAGCCTCATCATCTTCGTGGAAAACAGAAACATAAAGCAAATCTGGGTCGATTTCTAAATCCTTGGTCAAAAATTCCCACGCCCAAGGGATCATTTCTTCTTTGAAGTAGTCGCCAAAAGAGAAATTCCCCAGCATCTCAAAAAAGGTTCCGTGGCGATCCGTAAATCCCACACGATCAATGTCCGGCGTACGAATACACTTTTGGCAGGTTGTGACACGCTTGCGCGGCGGGGTCTCTTGCCCCGTAAAGTAACGCTTCATCGGTGTCATCCCGGCATTGATCAAAAGGATCGAAGGGTCATCCTTGGGCACGAGACTAAAGCTCGGCAATCTCAAATGTCCTTTTTTCTCAAAAAACTTCAAATAACGCTCGCGAATTTCATTCAAGCCTAAGGCTTCCATGCACACACCCCTTAAAATCATTTCAAATGTTTATTTTACACGCTTCGACGGCCTTGGCAAAAGTAAAAAGGCACTCTAAGAGTGCCTTTTGATTCCATCATCGTGTAAACGCCTTGATACTAAAGCCAGCTGCTGCGAATCTCCGTCACAAGGCTTGCACCATACGTGTACGCGTCAGTTGGATGAAGCTGAAAGATCGGGCAAAACAATCTCCGAGCCCGCTTCATAAAGATCTCCGTTTTCACCTTGGAACACATCGGGGTTCGCCTTCTTGATCTTCGTCATAATCTCTTCGATTTGATCCATCTGATCTTCATCGAGATTATATTCATTGAGTACGATCTCGTAGAGTGTTTCACCCTCTTCGATGATGTGTTTACGCAACTGAGCTTGTGTGGTTGTCGGTGCTGCCGTCGTGGTCGCTTTGGTCGTCGTCGGCACAGTGGTCGTCGCGACGGTTGTCGGTTCCGGCAAAGTGGTCTCCTCAATGGTTGTCGTCGGGAAGAAGCGATTCATCAAAGGCTGCGTCCAACCCATCTGATGACCTAGGAAGAAGAGACCGAGCAACAATGCAATAAGAATAAGGATGATCAAAAGCGCTTTGAGTCCAGTATGAGAACGTGCAGGCTCTTCAAAGAGTTCCGTTTCCTCTTCATGTTCATAGTAATCGGACGACTGCGCATTTTGCTGGGCAAAGGCTGCCGTCGCAGGCAACTTACCGGTCGTATCCTTTGGCGCGATCGACTGCGCCACATTGCGACGCAATTTCTCGTCCGTGGTGACCGCCTCGACGAAGCCGATCATGAATTGAACATTCTTCTCAGGAATACGTTCTGCGCAAAGACTCAACACACGGTCTGCCGCATCACTGGCATCTTCCGCATCAAAAAGAAGCTTGAGCATTTCTCTTTGGGGAATGCATTGCATCACTTCCTTGGAGCACAAAATGATGCAGTCGTCGCCCTGCAAAGGTGCGATGTTGGAGTAGCGAATCGTTGCCGCAGAGCCCGCTTTGTAAATATCAAAATTGGGCACGGGCGCGCCGTCCGTATCAATCGCCTCGAGGGCGAGATCATCATCGGTCAGCGGATAAAGAATATCCTGTCGGTACAAATAAGCACAGCCCCAGCCTAAAGTCACTGCGGCCAACTCTGCATCTTTGATCATCAAGCCCGCAAAGTAAGGCTGCTTGCTCTCATCATTGTCGAGTGTCAAACGGCCGGAAACCATCACCGCGGCATCTGCTAATTCATTGATTTCTTCATCAATGTTACGCTGCGGCTGATTTTTCATGTCGTCCATGATGCGCTCAAGGGTCTGGCGCGAACCACTAAATCCACGATGCTCATCGCGACCCAAAGCTTCAGGGGCGGAGTAAATCGCATAGAAAAAACCGCGATCTTCACGATCCAATGTGACATTCGTCGTTTGCTCGCCTTCCCTTGCCACGCGCCCGTCGAGGAAATAACTCTCGCGCGTTTTATCCTGCTCAGGGTAGCGCCCGACCATCGTCGTAGCGATTCGCGTAAATTTCGACATAGCTTCCTCCTCAAAATAAAACAACTCACAAAGTCAAATCAAAGTTCGTCCTGCATCTGTAAGTCTCACTGGCCTTCAGTTTATCGCAGATTCAGGTCTCATTTTTCTCTCATTTTGGAAAATTCTTGTAAATGAGAGAAAGGCTCGATTCTCGGTTTGTTACTTTGTTGTTATGTTGTGTAACATACTTTTAATATTGTACGAGTTCCTCTTGGGCTTGGCAAGATCATTTGAAGGCACAAGCGGCACATCTTAAAGCTGTCGGTGCCGTCGCCACGCCGCCTTGAGCGGTCTCACGCAATGAAGCGGGTAAAGCATTGCCAACTTTATGGCACACCTCAATCATTTCATCGATCGGCAAAACAGAACGCATCCCAGAAAGCACCATTTGTGCGGAGCTAAAAGCTATCGTCGCACCTGCAGCATTTCGAATCTGACACGGCAATTCCACCAGGCCCGCAATGGGATCACAGACAAGGCCCAGCATATTCATCAAAGTCATTGAAGCGGCATCCATACTCGCCTCCGCCGAGGCTCCGTAAAGCGCGACAATACTCGCTGCCGCCATCGCAGCGCCCGAACCCACTTCTGCCTGACAGCCTCCCTCAGCTCCAGACAAGGAAAAGCCCAGTTGAATCAAGTATGCCAAAGCAGCTGCCATGAATAGAGCTTCAACAATCGCCTCGTCGCTAAAATGTTCGGCTTGTTTCAGCGCATAAAGCACCGCCGGCATAATCCCTGACGCCCCCGCAGTCGGTGCCGCCACAATGAGTCCCATCGAAGCATTCTGCTCCAAGACCGCCAAAGCATATGCGACCGCTGGCCCCGCAATATCACCCAAAAGCTTAGGTCCTTTTTGGAGCCCATCGATCACCATGCGCCCTTCTCCGCCAATTAAGCCCCCCATCGACACGCGTTGCTGCGTCAAAGGTTCCTCTATAGATTGCTGCATCACTTGCCACATGCGTTTCATTTCGCTTTGAATCGACGTGCGACTTTTTCCGCTCAAAAACATCTCTCGGCGAATCATAATCTCATGAACCGGCAAGGCCTCTTTTTCACAAAGGCTCAGCAAAGACTGTCCCGAAGCAAACAGATATTTCGTCCAATCCTCCTCAGCGCACATCGGCCGTTCGTAAGGGTGTCTGGCATCTTTGTCAACGACCCTCTCTTGAACCGCTCCATTCACGTCTTCAATCTCATCGTTAATCAAGACAAGCACCTGAGAAATCTTAGGATACGCCTCAAGTTCTTCAATCAAATGTTCAGGAATATAAGCGTCAGACTCCACCAAAGTAAAGGCGGCATCCCCTTTTCCGCTACGATATAAATTCAAAAAAGCGATGTTAAAATCTCGTTTAGCAAAGCACTGTGTAATATGGGCCAAAACACCGGGACGATCTTGCTGATGAATCAAAAGCGCGTTAAGGCGGCCATTAAACTTGACCTCGACCCCATTGATTTGAATCACGCGCGCCCGACCGCCACCTATGGACTCACCAACCACGCTGACACGTCGCCCTTCCCCCGTTACGAGATCCATACGAACGGTATTAGGATGGTCCGTTAAAGTCTCATGATCTTCAATGTAGCGGTAAGAGAGTCCTCGATTCTTAGCGATCTCAAATGCATCCCGAATTGAAGGGTCATCGACGTCAAAGCCCATGACACCCGCCAAGAGCGCGCGGTCCGTGCCATGTCCTTTATAGGTTGACGCAAAAGAGCCGTACAAGGTAAACACAACCGAGCTCACTTGCCCCGCGCAAAGCTTGTTCGCCCAAAGTCCAAGGCGACAAGCGCCCGCCGTATGCGACGAAGAAGGACCGATCATTGCCGGCCCAATCATGTCAAAACAAGATACAGAAATGCTCTTGTTCACAGTTCCTCCCTAAGCATGTCAAGCATGCTTTTCAAACACGCTTAATAGCACTTGATCAAATTGATCAAAGACGTTCATCGGCATGAAGCGTCGCAGCACACTGCAGCACACCGAAACACAGCACGCCGAAACACAGCACGCCACAACACAGCGCAGCACGCCGCGCCGCAGCCGGTTTTATTCCGCTAAAATCTCATCAACTTCTCGAATATAATCAACAAGATCATTGAAAATCGTCTGTTCTGCAATGCGCATCGCCAATTCACGGCCGCAAAGACAGTCCACCATTGCAATGCCCAAGTAAGGAGCCACCGCAGGGCCTTTGGCCGTCACAATTTTTCCGTCTTTGACCAGTGGCGTTGTCTTGGCTTCCTGATAAGCCACCTGCGCTTCAAATCCAGGGTAACAAGTCCCTTGGATGTCCTGTGATAAACCTGCGGTCATCAAAGCTAAAGGTCCTGCGCAAATCGAAAAAATCCATTTTCCATCTGAAACGTATTTTTGCAAAAGCCGTTGCACATCACTTCTTTGCGCCGTCGTCTCAGCGCCCGGCAGACCACCCGGCAAAAAAATCGCTCGATAGTCTTCTGGATCAATATCTTCATAACGCGCATCCGTTCGAATCACAACCCCATGAGACGACTCGAAATCATTTCGACTCGTCAATGAACATAAGCAACAGCTCAAACCCGCACGCCGCAACATATCCAGAGGCGCTAAAACCTCCATCTCCTCGCTGCCATCGTTCGCTAAAATCAAAACATCTTGCATAAAATTACACCTCGCACCTAAGGAATTATTCTGTTTTTGGTCTCCGTTAAACTCAGTTTAATGGATTCAACATATTTGTCTCTTAATTTTTCATATCAGATCGCTTCGATTGGCCAGTCCCTTTAGTTTACAGCTCCTTAATTCGCAGATCGTTTCAGTTCACGATCCGCCGCCTCCAACGCCGACGCAATCACCTGATCCATGTTGTAATACTTATATTCGGCTAAGCGTCCACCAAAGACCACATCTTTTTCTTTCTCTGCCAGGGCTTGGTACTTCTGATAAAGTTCGGTGTTTTTCTCGTCATTGACAGGATAGTAAGGTTCCATCCCTAAGCTCCACTCGCAAGAATATTCTTTGGACAGAACGCTCTTTGGCTGCGTGCCAAAATTAAAGTGCTTATGTTCAATGATGCGTGTGTAAGGTGTTTTCTCATCTGTGTAATTCATCACCGCGACGCCCTGGACATTTTCTTGATCTTTGACCTCTGTTTCAAAGCGAAGCGATCTCCAGTTCAAAGGCCCGTAGCAATAGTCAAAATAGGCGTCGATCGCTCCGGTATAAACCACGCGCCGAGCCCGCTTCAGGAGATTTTCACGATCCTTGAAAAAATCGACGCCGAGTTCAACTGTCGCACCCTCAAGAAGCTTCGAAACTAAAGCATCATAGCCTTCAACGGGAATCCCTTGATACGGGTCATTAAAATAATTGTTGTCGTAAGTCAAACGAACGGGCAATCGGCGAATAATAAAAGCAGGCAAATCGCGGCAAGGGCGCCCCCATTGTTTTTCGGTATATCCCTTAATCAGCTTCTCGTAAATATCACGACCCACTAAAGAAATGGCCTGTTCTTCCAGGTTCTGCGCTTCCCCTTGAATTTCCTGGCGCTGTGCTTCAATCTTCGCCTTGGCCTCCTCTGGCGTCTTAACCCCCCACAAGGCATGAAAAGTATTCATATTAAAAGGAAGGTTATAAAGTTCCCCTTGATAGTTCGCTATTGGTGCATTCGTGAAGCGATTCATTTTGCAAAAGCGATGCACGTATTGCCAAACACGCTCATTGTAGGTGTGAAAAATATGGGCTCCATAAACGTGCACATCAATATCCTCAATGCGCTCTGTGTGGCAATGCCCAGCGATGTGCTGTTCTTTATCAATCACGAGACAAGTTTGCCCTGCGTCCAACATTTCACGCGCAAAAGTCGCACCAAAGAGTCCTGCACCAACGATGAGCCAGTCAAACGGCTTATTCTGTGTCATCTTTCAATCCTCCGCATTTTCGATTAATCAAAGCGCAAGGATAGGTTAACAAAGTAACGTCTCGACTGCGTCACGAATTGATGAACAAGTAAAAAAAAAAAAGTAGATCTGAATCATCGACTCAAATCTACTCTGTGGACCCAAAGAGGCTCGAACTCTCGACCTCTGCATTGCGAACGCAGCGCTCTCCCAACTGAGCTATGGGCCCATCGCTTGGCGAACGCTTCTATTATAACCAAGCATTTTCATAATGCAAGCTTTTTTATATCGCACGTATCTATCGGCTCGTACGCACGTAGCTATCGCTCGCAGCGACTTTAGTTGACACACAAATTTTCACACACAAAAAAAACAGAAACCTCGTGCAAATAAGGTTTCTGTCGAAAGGCACAGCGTCGCCGAGAGGAGTCGAACCTCCGACCTACCGCTTAGGAGGCGGCCGCTCTATCCACTGAGCTACGGCGACACAGTTTGTTTATTTTCGCTAGCAGCTTCCCCTTTTGTCAAGAGCTTATCGGAGGCAGGCACAACGCACTTTGGGCGGATTGCGGCCTGATCAAAGACGAATCAGAGGCTGTTTTTTGATTTGCGCGGCAGATCTCGGATACATTTTGGGACAAGCTTTTTGCAATTGATAAATCAGCAAGCAGCGCTCAGATCCGTCGCTCAAACAAAATGAAACACGCTCGACCAAAAGCAGTCCTA
>JAEWGS010000054.1 GCA_023388205.1 Bacillota bacterium | reverse complement strand
AGTGGTGACAGATCATATTCGCTCGACGGTGATGATGATCGGTGACGGTATTACGCCTTCAAATACAGGACGCGGTTATGTGCTGCGCCGCCTGCTTCGAAGAGCGGCACGCTACGGTCGACTTTTGGGGATTGAGGGGGGCTTCCTGACGGGTTTAGCCGAAAAGGTTATTGAAAACTCAGGCGGAGCATATCCTGAATTGATCGAGCACCGTGCTTTTATCATGACGGTCATTGAAAAGGAAGAAGAGCGCTTTGAACGTACGATTAGACAGGGATTGGCGCGTCTTGATGAAGCGATTCAAAATTGTATTGAGACTGGACAAAGGACTTTGCCGAGTGAGGAAGCTTTCTTGCTGCACGACACCTATGGTTTCCCGCTGGATCTGACGCGCGAGATTGCGCAAGAGTCGGGCATTAGCGTCGATGAAGCTTCTTTTAATGAGTTGATGAACGAACAAAAAAGACGGGCTCACGACGCTCTGATGGCGCGCGGTGAAACGGCTTTTGCGGGCCTGGCTTTGCCAGATGAAGTGGATAAGTCAAAAACCACAGAATTTTTAGGCTATGAACAGCTTGAAGCGGACGCGACACTTCTGGCCATTTTGCGCATGGATGAAGCTGGGAAGAAGTTGATTTGGTCGGATATGCTTTCAGCAGATGAAGAAGATAACAGTGCGATTTTGATCTTCGATCGCAGCCCTTTCTATGCCGAAGGCGGCGGCCAAGTAGGTGATCAGGGAAGCATCAGTTCTGCGCAAGGGGCCTATCTCAGCGTGGTAAATACAACGAAGCCGGATGGCAAGATTTTTTGGCATCAGGTTTTGCTTGAAGAAGGGCAGATTGAGCGAGGGATGACGCTCACACTCAAAGTTGACACTGCCTTGAGACGGAATATTGCGAGAAACCATTCTGCGACGCATCTTTTGCATCGGGCTTTGAGAGATGCCTTGGGAACGCACGTGAAACAGGCAGGTGCGTATTACGATGCCCAGCGTTTGCGTTTCGACTTCTCACACTACGAAGCGATCCCCTTTGAGACCTTGCAAGACATTGAGCGCGCGGTGAATGCGCAGATTTTGGCAGACCTTCCGGTCGAGACAGAGCTGATGAGTATGCAAGAGGCCAAAGCGACGGGTGCGATGGCGCTTTTTGATGAAAAATACGGTGATGTAGTTCGTGTGGTCCAAATGGGCGATTATTCGTTGGAACTTTGCGCAGGTACCCATGTGTCAAGAACGTCACAAATTGCCCTTTTCCGTTTGGTCTCAGAGCAATCTGTCGCTGCAGGTGTGCGCCGCGTTGAAGCGGTGACGGGACAGCTGGCCATGGAGGCTGCGCGTGAGGACAAAAAGCAGCTGCGGGAAATCAGCACGCAACTCAAGGTCCAAGAGCAAGAAATCGGGACGCGAATTCATAAACTCCAGGATGAGTTGAAGCAAGCGGAGCGTGAATTGAAAACGATCAAGGCCAAAGCGGGACAGCAACAAGTCGGCGAGCTTTTGAATCAAGTGAAAAGTTACGGGGCCTATCGAGTTTTGCTTCAAGAAGTTGAGGCGGCAGATGCGGAGCAACTCCGTGACCTAGCACAGAATTTGAAAAATCAGCTTGAACCTGCCTGCGTCCTTTTAGCGACCAAACTTGACGATAAGCTGGCATTTGTTTGCATGTTGAGTCAGACCTTGATTGATGAAAAGGGTTTGGCTGCGGGCGACCTCGTTCGCCTGGCCGCAAAGACGGCAGGCGGTGGTGGCGGCGGCCGCAAGGATATGGCTCAGGCTGGGGCAAGAGACGTGAGTAAGTTGCCAGAGGCTTTGGCAGCGGTGAGCCAAGAGATTGATGCGAAGCTTCAGGCTTAATACCTGATTCTGAAATAAGGAGAGATTCAGCCTTAAAGATAGCTGGGCCAAAGGTTCAGGGAGGTCAATATGCTGTTGGACGATTGTCTATTTTGCAAGATCATTCGAGGGGAATTGCCCTGTGAGAAGGTCTATGAAGACGACTATGTTTTGGCGATCAAAGATATTCATCCGATGACGGCTTTTCACGTTTTACTTTTGCCGAAAACGCACATTGAAAATTATATGGATGCGCGTTTAGAAGCGGATCAACTGGATGCTTTTGATGCGAAATGCCTCTTACACATGCACCTGGCCGCTTATGAAATTGCGAAGCAATATGATTTGGCCTCAAAAGGTGGATTTCGCATCATTCAAAATAATGGAGCTGGTGTGGGCCAATCTGTCATGCATTTGCATTGGCACTTGACCGCTGGTGAAGACCTCAACACCGGACTGATCAAAGCCATTGAAGGCTTAGAAAAAACACGACAGCAACATGAATGAAGCTGAGTTATCTCATTGGAACATCATTGCGCGCCAGTCACCGCGTCTTGAATTAAGCGCCGCGGTCGCGAAGCGTCGCATTCTTCGCGAGTGGGATGAAGAGAGCAAAACCTGGACAGACTATGATCGCTATGAGGGTTTTTGCCTTTCTTTGAATTGGGGACGCTTTGATGCGAACGGCGGTATTGAAGCTCAACTCGAAGCTTTTGTGGGGCGGGAATTTGCTGCGCTTGACGCTTTAAGGTTAGGCCGAGCAGAGCAGACATTGGCTTTTATTTTGCAAAGCTTAGAAACGGTGTATCGGAGCCTACATGAGGCGAGCTTGATGCGACGCAGCATGGCGTGTTTTGAAGAAATGCTTGACAGAGTTTGGAATAATCGACAAACTATTATAGTTACGCATGGATGAAAATCCGAGACCTGCGCGGGGAAAGGGGTGAAGAGGATGGCCGAAGTTAGAGTGAAGGAAAACGAAACGCTCGACAGCGCTTTGCGTCGTTTCAAACGTTCCTGCGCCCGCAGTGGTGTGTTAGCGGAAGTTCGTAAGCGTGAGCACTACGAGAAACCGAGTGTCAAGCGCAAGAAGAAGTCTGAAGCTGCGCGTAAGCGTAAGCGTTAAGCGTTAAGCGCTTAATCCTAGGCACGAAGTGCTTGGTTGATCCAGATATAAAGAGAATTGAATACTGAACTTATTGATTAAAAATGCTTAAGCGTGGATTTTTGAATCTGCGCTTTTTTTTGCGTGTGCTGCGTTGACTGCGTCCTTTGCTGTCTGTGCGTGGCCTAATTGAAGGGGCGACTTGATCTGCGCTTCGGCTTTAGGAAGGAAAACCTTGACCTTCAAAAAGAGGGATGAAACTTTCGCTGATCGCTTCTTTTTCTTGTGTGAAAGCCCGTGTGACGCCGAGCTCGACAGCGAAGTCAAGTAACGCTTCGTACTCTTCATCTTGAACCGGACGGTTGAGTTCAGGGTGAGTCTGAGCGATCCAGGGCATCGGTGTGTATTGGCGCATGAGACTGATATAGATTTGATCTCCGTAGACGGTGTGAAGATAAGCGAGCGCCGCTTTGGCTTCTTTGACTAGCCCTGGTAGAAGCAAAATGCGAACGATGAGGCCCCGGCTGAGTAGCTGTCCTTTAGAATCAAAGCGACAGGCACCGACTTGACGAAACATCTCTTCAATCGCCCGAGTTGCGACGGAGCAATAGTCAGAGGCCCCGAGATACTTTTGGGCGTGATATTGATTTTGTAATTTGAGGTCGGGCAAGTAAATATCAATCAGGCCTTCCAAGCGTCGCAAGCTATCCACGTTTTCATAGGCGCTGCTGTTATAGATAATTGGGAGACTTAGACCCGACGTTTTGGCAATTTCGAGCGAAGCGATGACGTGCGGCAGAAAGTGTCCAGCGGTGACCAGATTGATATTCCCAACCCCTTGTTCTTGAAGATTCAGATAACTTTGCGCCAGCATATCTACAGTGACAACGCGCCCCTGGTGCTCATGCGAAATCACGTGATTTTGGCAGTAAACACACCGCAGTGGGCAGCAACTAAAAAAGACGGTCCCAGAGCCTGTTTCAGGGCAAATGATGGGCTCCTCCCAGTGATGGGCCAAAGCGGCGCCGGCGATGCATGTTGCGCTTGCACCACAAAAGCCTTTTTGCCCGTCGAGTCGCTTCGCCTGACAGCGGCGCGGACAGAGCGTGCACTTGTCATAAAGTGAAAAACTGGCGTGCGGAAAATCGGACATAAGCGGATCAGTCGGCCTCGTTTCTTTTGGCAAGATCGAGCGCGTCGAGGAGCCCTGCCAGAGGCAGACCAATGACGCCTGCGAGATCGCCCTGAATCCCTTCGACCAAAGAGAGACCGGCTTCTTGAATGCCGTAGGCGCCGGCCTTGTTCAAAGGTGAACCCGTTTCGACATAGGCTTGAATGAAGTCAAGGACTTCTGGACTCTCTTTTCTAAAACGAATGCGTGTTGTTGCGTCGAAACTCTGAGCTTTGATTTGAGCGATGCTGAAGTGGGTGTGCTGCGGCTTGTGCTTAATTAATTGGGCGGGCGCTTCATTGAGCGAGGCGGGCGCTTCATTGAGCGAGGCGGGCGCTTCATTCAGCGAGGCAAGGAAGGCGTCTAAATTTAAGTTCGTCAAATCCCCGACCCAAGAAAAGAGCCAAGCAACAGAGATGACTTGGTGCTCATGCCCGAGCAGCGATTGGAGCATCTCACAGGCTGCTTGGGCGCTACCGGGCTTTCCCAAAACTCGTTCCTGAAACAGGATCATCGTATCTGCGCTGATGAGATGATGCTGGGACGAAGGATCTTTTGCATCTTGGAGAAAAGAATCAGATAACGTCGTCTGTACAGCTGCGTTTGGATCTTGAGCTGCCTTGACTAAAGCTGACTGTAAACGATGAAGCGCGAAGATGCCTTTGGCATAAGACAGCTGCCGTGTCACATCGAGTGCAGAATAACTTGGAAAGAGCGCCTTGATGGGATCTTCGTTCATGTCGGTGGGAAAGACGAGATCAGGGGCGTAGTTCGCGTTTTTGAGCAGATGCAAACGAGCCGGTGATGCGCTGGCTAAAATTAAACTCATAGGTACCTCGGGTGAACAATCTTGCTGTCTTTTAGTTTAAGGCTTTTGGGCAGGACTTGTCCTGTGATCAGCCGTAAAAAGAAGTAGAGTGTTACATTCGGGGCGGATGAGCCTTGCTATAATTTTTGAGCAGTTCAGTAGCGGACTTTGCGGATTGAGACCCACTTTGGGCATGTCTGCAAAAGACAACTGAATGACAAATGAATCAATCAATACAAATAGGATAAAGGTGAGTGTTATGGCGGATAAGAATGTGCCCGTTTTAGAGATCAAAGACTTGCATGCATCTGTGGATGGCAAAGAGATTTTGCGCGGTGTCACGCTGACTTTGCGCGGCGGGGAAATGCACGCAATCATGGGCCCTAATGGTACGGGTAAGTCGACTCTGGCGAATGTCTTGATGGGATCTCCTAATTTTGAAGTCCTCTCGGGTGAGGTGCTTCTCAACGGTGAAGATGTTTTAGAAATGGAAGTGGACGAGCGTGCACGAAAGGGTCTCTTCCTTGCGATGCAGTATCCGGCTGAAATTCCAGGCGTGACGAATTCTGACTTCTTGCGCACGGCGATCAACGCCAAGCGTCCTGCGGATGCTCCGATGGGCGTGCTTCCTTTTAGACAGGAGCTGACCAAGGCGGTCAAGGAACTTGAAATGAACCCGGATTTGCCGAAGCGCTACCTAAACGAAGGTTTCTCGGGTGGTGAGAAAAAGCGCAATGAGATTTTGCAAATGAAGATGCTCAAGCCCTCTTTTGCCATTTTGGATGAAGTGGATTCTGGTCTTGATATCGATGCGCTTCGCATTGTGGGCCAAAACGTTCAGGCGATGGTCAAAGAGCGAAAAGAAGAGCTCGGCGTCTTGCTCATCACGCACTATCAGCGCTTGCTCGATGTCACACGTCCGGATTTTGTCCATGTTTTGATGGATGGCCGCATTGTGCGTTCGGGCGATATGGAGCTGGCTGAGCGCCTTGAAAAGGATGGCTATGACTGGCTGCGCGAGGAGCTTGGCATTAAAGCCGAGAGCACCGATC
>JAEWGS010000119.1 GCA_023388205.1 Bacillota bacterium | reverse complement strand
AAATTGTAAAAAAATTTGCCCCCAAAGAATGGATTGAAAAGCGACTGAGGGAGGCTGGTATAATCTCGAGTTTAAGTAAGTAAAAAGACAGTGGAGGATCTCGTTTTGCGACAGCGTCAACAGAATGATCAGCGAGAAGTTGAACCGAAGCGCCCCCAAAAAGCACCCCGGGAACAAAAAATGATGACTTTTTCGGCTTATCAGAAGCGGGAGACACGGAACATAAGGATTTGGAGTTTCCTTTTGCCGATGTTGCTCTTGGCCCTGGCTTGGGCAGCTGTGGGCTTTTTCCCACTGGGGGGTAAGACGCCTTTAGTTGTCGATTTGTACCATCAGTACGCCCCCTTCCTCAGCGAAATGCGTCAAAAAATTTTAGGTGGCGAGGATCTTTTTTTCTCGTGGCGTCCGGGTTTGGGCATCAGTTTTTACGCGCTGATGAGCTACTATCTGGCCTCACCACTCAACTTGCTTTTAGTCCTCTTTCCTTTGAAGAATTTGACGGACGCAGTGGCGGTGCTCACTTTACTGAAAATCGGTATTTGTGGCTTGACGATGGCTTATTTTATCGATGAAGCTTTCTTCAACCGCCACCCTCAAATCCCGCATTTTTCCTTCAAGTCGATCGGGATTTCTCGTGCGGATCGCTTGCTCGCGCGGCGTGATGGCTTCCGTAATTTTGCGGTGATTGGACTCGCTTCAGCTTACGCGGTTAGCGGTTTTAATCTGACTTATTCTTGGAACATCATGTGGTTTGACGCGCTGATGATCTTCCCTTTGATGCTTCTCGGCATGGAGCGTTTGATCAAGAAAAATCAGCCTTTCCTTTATATCATTAGCCTCGCTTTGGTGCTGATTTTCAACTACTATATCGCTTTTTTCTGCGTGCTTTTCTGTGCGCTTTACTTCTTCGTCCTCTGTCCAACTTTGTTGCCTCCGCCTGAACATCCTATTTATAAAAAAGCTTCGCAGCTGCCTTTAGATCAAGAAAAAGAGGCGAGCGAATATGACATTCAAGCGCAGGAGGCTGATTCGGCCGCGCTGCGTGCCAGTGCTCAAAAAGGACAGCAGATGCGCCGGAAGATGCATCTATTGACACCCCGACGGCTCTTTGTTCGCAAGGGCTTTGCTTTCCTTTTTGCCTCTCTTTTGGGCTTGGGTCTGAGCTGCTTTTTTGTTTTACCTACGTATTTATCTCTCAAAGAAACGTCTGCGAGTGGAGATGCTTTCCCGGCGAGCGCCAACTTTAGCTTCCAAATTTTGCATTTTTTGAGCCGTGGACTCATCGGGAGTTCACCGGACATCAGGAGCGGTCTGCCCAATATTTTCTGTGGGATTTTGACCTTGGCTTTGCTGCCGGTTTATTGCTTCAACAAGCGCATTCCGAAGCGTGAGCGCGCTTTGCATATTGGCTTCTTATTGTTCATGTTCTTGAGCTTGAACTCGAATGTATTGAACTTCATTTGGCACGGGATGCATTATCCGAATCAGCTGCCGCATCGCTTTGCCTTCCTTTACTCTACTTTACTTATTTTGATGGCCGCAAGGACTTTGGCGCTCACTTATAGTAAAGCAAAGCCGATCTTTGTTTATGCCCTCGCTGGGCTCGTCGTTTTGGCTGTCTTGAGTGAGCAGATTTTGAGTGAGCATTTTTCTTCTTCTGTGATCTACATTTCGATTGCGGTTTTGGCGATTTACATCTATTTGGCGACGTGGATTCAAAAGGGGAAAACCAAAGGGCGTCTTGTCGCTTCCATGTTCTTCATTGTCTTTATGACAGAGCTGGCCTTAAATGGGATTTATGCGACCTCTCAGATCAATGAGAATGAGTACTATACCGCGCGTGAGGACTTTATTCGCGAAAGTGATCATGTGGAGCAGCTGGTCGCTTCTGCTCAATCTGATGTTAAGCGCCGAGCCGCTTTGCCGGAAAGCGCAAAAACGCCGTTTTTCCGTATGGAGTATCGTCCAGCGAAGACGACCAACGATCCAGCGCTTTACCACTACAACGGCTTTACTTTGTTTGCGTCGACGTCCAACGAAGAAACGGCCAAGTTCATGCGCCAGATGGGCTTTCATTCCAACAATATCAACTCTTATAAATACGTCGATTCCTCTGTATTTGCGGATGCGCTTTTTGGGATTGAATATCTGATTTATGGAAAAGACAAGCAGATGAAAAATCATCGCTTGGATCAGGTGGACAGCCGCATGGATGGACGTGCAGATATGACTTTGTATCGCAACAAGGATGTGCTGCCGCTGAGCTTGGCGATGAATCCTGAAGTGATGGATATCGATGGGGCAAGTCTATCGCCATTTGCGCTTCAAAATGCGATCGCTGAGCAGGGGGGCGCCGATGCGGTCTATGAGTTTTTGAATTTGAAGAGTCAAAACCTCAAGAATCTTAAAGAGTCACGCACAGATGCGGAAAAAGGTTACGCCTATTCAACGCTCGGTTCGGGTGCAGAGACCAAACTCGATTTTGAAATTCCCATTGAAAAAGATGGCCATGCCTATTTCTTTATCAAAGTCGTGCGCAGTTGCAAGATCAACTATGAGCTTGAGCACGGCAAGGATCATACGGCCAATGCTTCTGAAAAACGAGACTCGAAGAGATCAGGTGAAGCGGCCAATCTGACGCGTTCGAGTCAAAACAATCAAGACACTTCCACTGAAGAATTTGAAAAAATCAAAGATCATCGCGAGATTAATAAGCCCGAAATGTTTGATGTCGGGGATGTCAAAAAGGGTGATGTCATCAAAGGTAGCCTGAGCTTCAAAGATGAAAATGATCTGGACAATCCGCAAATTTGGGCGGCACTTGCGACCGATCAGTCCATCGATCAGATGATTCAGAAAATGAGTCAGCGCGATGCGGGTCTCAAGCTGATTGCAAATCGCAAGCTTGCGGGAGAAGTTTCGGCTGAAAGCGATCGCGTCGTGATGTTGTCTGTGCCCTATGACAAAGGTTGGCGCGTCTATGTAGACGATCAAGCGGTTGAAACGCTGGGCGTTTTTAAGGGATTGCTCGGCTTCAAAATTGGAGCGGGGACGCACCAGGTTTATCTGGAATTTATCCCGCAGGGCTTCGAAACGGGACTTGGGATCAGCCTGTTGAGCTTGGTTTTGCTGCTTTTGCTAGCTGTTTCGCGCCGCTTTTTCAAAGGCCCGCGGGCGCGTGATACCCAGCTGAATTTGTCGCGCATGAGCTTGGCAGACCCGGATTTCGAGGGTGAAGATGGCCAAAATAAGAGCGCGGTCGGCAGCGCAGAGCCTTCTGTTGGCAAAGCGGCGACCGTTGGGACTGGGGTTGAGCGACTAGCTTCTGAGCCAGGCGCAGGAAGCCTTTCTTCCGAAGAAGCTGCCACCTTATCTAATGAAGACCTGGCGCAGAAGCAGCCAGCTGCTGTGGCGCAAGGCGAAGTCAAAAGAGTGCAGCTTGAGGCGCCGGTCCTTGAATCTGAATCCGGGCACCAAGCATCTTTGCAAAATGAAGCTGAAGTCAAAGCGACGACGCGTTTGCCCTTTGATTTGGCCGATATGGGGACGACGGAGAAAGATCAAAAGGATATTTCAACCCCGACTTGGCTTGAGCAAGGAACGACTCAGGCTGCGTCGACTTCATCTTTGGCAAAAGCCTTTGATGAGGCCAGCGCGAAGCTCAGCCCGCAAGAAAGATGGCAAAAGGCGAGACAAAAGCTAGCTGACAAGGCGAATGCAGCCGAGGATGAAGAGGCGGCTTTAGGTGCATCTTCAAGTGAAACAGCAGACAGCGCGGGAGCGGCGGAAACAAGTCAAGAGTGATCGAAAACCCCGAACGAGAAAGAAAAACGAAGAAAAACAGAGAAAAATGAAGAAAAAGGCACAAAATCTTCTTGTCTTTTGAGCTGCGCCTGATTAAAATTATTCGCACTGTGATTGAAAACAGCGTCCCAGCGAGGACAAGTCATTAGTGGAGGAACGCATGAGCACCTATATGACCAAGAGCTCAGAGATTGAGCGCAAGTGGTATGTGGTCGATGCCGAGGGTCAAACACTCGGTCGTCTGTCGACTCAGATTGCAACAATTTTGATGGGGAAGCATAAGCCGAGCTTTACGCCGGGTGTGGATACGGGCGATTTCGTCATCGTGATCAACGCCGATAAGATTCAGCTGACGGGTAAGAAGTGGACACAGAAGGAATACCGTTACAATACGGGCTATCCGGGCGGTCTTCGCAAAGTTCGCTACGATGTGATGCTCGAGAAGAAGCCAGAGAAGATGATTGAGTTAGCGGTGCATGGTATGTTGCCCAAGAATTCGCTCGGTCGTCAGATGGCGAAGAAACTCAAAGTGTATCGCGGTGCTGAGCACAAGCATGAAGCTCAGAAACCGGAAGTCTTGACGTTGAAATAAGGGAGGCGAGGATAGAGAATGGCTAAGACGCTTCAGGCCAAGAATGGTCAAGTTTATCATTACGGCACCGGTCGTCGTAAGAACGCGGTGGCCCAGGTTCGCCTCATCGAGGGTTCAGGTCGAATCACGATCAATGGCAAGGACATCGAAGAATATTTTGGTCTCGAGACCCTCAAGCTGATCGTCCGTCAGCCTTTGGTTGCGATTGACGGGCTCAACCGTTTCGATGTGATTTGCAATGTGCACGGCGGCGGTATCGCTGGTCAGGCGGGCGCAATTCGCCACGGCTTGTCCCGTGCTTTGGTGGGCTTCGACGAAGAAGCGAACAAAGCGACCCTCAAAAAAGCGGGTTATCTCACACGTGATAGCCGCATGAAAGAGCGTAAGAAGTACGGTCTTAAGAAAGCCCGTAAGGCTTCTCAGTTCTCGAAGCGCTAATTCAGTATTGGCGATTTACGATCGAATCAAGAGCACCCTCCATCGACGGCGGGTGCTTTTTTTAACGAGTTGCTGCGGGAAGCGAGGCGAGACAAAATTAAGGTGATAGGAGGGGCGGATGATCCAACTGTATTTGAATCGAGAAGAAGACACCTTGCGTTTGGCTCTTGTACTGGCGCGTGTGGCCTATGCAGATCAGGTGCTGGCGATGATCGGAGATTTGGGTTCGGGAAAATCTTTTTTGACGCGAGCCTTGGCGCATGCCCTTGGTGTCAAAGAGGATGTGTCGAGCCCGACGTTCACCATCATGAGAGATTATGCCTTGCCCGAAGAAAGCGTCACAGATGGCTCCGAAGAAAAGGGAATCATTCACTCTGGGCCGCAGCGACTTTCTAGGCCCCAGCGGCTTTATCATATTGATGCCTATCGCTTGCGTGGGGCGAGCGATTTTGTCGATCAGGGTTTTGCGGAACTCATGGATGCCGGGGGCCTTATGGTGATTGAGTGGGCGAATCTGATCGAAGCTGCTTTGCCCGAGCGCGCTTGGCGTATGCATTTTGTGGTTGAAGATGCGGATGAAAAGAACGAAGCAAAAGAAGCGGGCGAAACGGCTGACTTTCTCGCTTGGCTTCAGTCTGATTTGGCGAAAGAAGACCGAAGGCGCAGGAAACTAACTTTTTCTTGTCCGAATGAAGATGAGCGTCTACTAAGAGAGATTCTGGATGAAGAAGCTTGGCCTTACGAGGAGATTTTTGATGAAGATTTTGGCCTTTGACACAAGTTTGAAAAAATTGTCGGCCTGTCTTTGGGATGGGACCTCACTTTATGAAGCGAGCGGCCAAGAGGGGACGCATGCGAAGCAGCTTTTGCCTTCCATAGATGCCTTGCTTAAACGGGCGACATTGCGTGTAGCCGATATCGAATTGTTAGCCCCGATCGTGGGGCCCGGTTCTTATACAGGAACGCGCATCGCTGTGAGCACGGCGAAGATGTTTGCATTTGCGATCAAGATGCGCCTTCTCCCAGTGACGAGCCTTCAAGCTTTGGCTGAAGTTGCATTGACACACGATAAAAAAAAGGGCGTGGCTTTTCTTGAAAACGTATGTGCTCAAGGCCGAAAACATTGGGTTTTAAGTTTGATGGATGCCAAAAATGATCGGGTGTATTCGTCCTTGAGTACTTTAGAATACAGACAAGGAGCGGGATTGAGCTTGTCGCTCGAACTCGAAGAAAAGGCGCGAGATTTTGAGGATTTATTAAATGAACTAGAGGCGCTGGTGACTCAAACGCTGGTGACTCAGGCGCTGCCGACTCAGACGCTGGCGACTCAGGAATCGCCGAAAGAGACGGCACAAAAGGTCACGGCTCTAGAATTGACTTTGGTCAGTCCGAAATTGCCGCAAAATGCGCTAGAGCGAATCCGTGCGCGTTGCAGCTCCAGCGCTCCGATGTTGAAGCTTCATGTGATTGAAGAAGATGAACTCGCGGCTTTCGCACTGCGTCGGGCCAAACGCTTGCATGAGCAAAAAAAGTTAGAGGCAGCTTTGGTGCCCATGGAGACGCTCGATGTGGTTTATCTTGGCCCATCTCAGGCAGAACGCTTGCGCGAAGCGGCCACGGCGCGAGCGGCAGAAGCGGGCGCGGCGGAAGCGGGCGCGGCTGGAGGAGAGCAAAGGACTAGAGGCGGCGAAGCGACGTCAGCGAATGGAACAAGCGGAGCCTCGCGTTTGGGCCGTCCTTCAGGAGCGGAAAGCGAGATGCAAATTGACCTTGAACAGGCGGAGATCCGTGCCTTAAAAAAAGCGGACGCACCCTTGCTGCTTTCTTTTTTAGATCAGTATTTTCCTGATTTTTGGTCGAAACAAACATTGGAGGCCAGTTTGGGAGATGAGCAGAATTTGTGTTTGGGTCTATTTGGCCCCCAAGAAGCGCCTGAACTGCTCGCTTTTTTAATTGTGCACGCGGGCTACGATTTGGATGAATTGGATCTGATTGTGGTTCATCCGAAGTATCGCCGCAAAGGCCTGGCGACGCGACTTTTTGTCGCCTTGCAATCTAATAGAAAGCAACGGGTCAACGGAAGCCAGCGGGCTTTGGACCTTGAGGTGAGTGTTAAAAATGCGAGTGCTTTGGCCTTTTATAAATCGAGAGGCTTCACGGTTCAAAGACGGCGCAAGGACTATTACGGAGCGGGAGAAGATGCTTTAGTCTTGCGGTTAGAAGTTTGATCAGCTGTGGTATCATTCAGGAAAAGTAATATTGCGAGGTAAAATTTATGGAAGAGCAGCATGTAATTCCTCAAGCGACAGGGGCTCAAGGCTTAAACAACACGCCTCAAACTGATGAGAAACCCAATGTGAATCCAGGTGTGAGTCTCCCCCAGACCGAGGCGACCGCTGTGCCGACGAGTGAGACCGAAACGGATGGGCCGAGCGCTAAAGAAGCGATCAAAGAGGCCTCCACACAAGTGGCTGAAGCAGCAAAAGTGCTTGGCCATCAGACGGTAGAAGTAGCGAAGTCCGTCGGACATCAAACCGCTGAAACGGCGAAGTCCGTTGAGTCAAAGGTCAAAGAACAGTTGGAGCAAGTTGGCGAGCGCCTGAAAAAAGAATCGAAGCAACGCCGCGTGCCCCTCTTAGACCAAGCCTCATCGATCTTCAAAAACAGTGAATCGGCACAACGTTGTTTCCTCTTGCTCTTGCTTGTGGCCGTGACACCTTGGCTGTCGCACACGTTGAGCCTTTTGATTTTCTTGGCGACGATTTTGGTTTTGGTTTTTGAAAAAGAGGATCGAAATTTCCGCATGGCAGCTGCTCAGGCGATGGTTCTGATGGCTGGGTACTATATTCTTAAACTCGTTTGGCAAGCGATTTTCTTAGGCCGTTTGTACTGGACGGTTTATTTGCCTGGGTATGCGGTCTTGCAGTTGATTTTCCTTTTCTTGGCAGGCGTTTATGTTTATGGCTATTACAAAAAAGCCAACTGGCACTTCGCGGGCATTCATAAATTGGCCGCTTGGTTTGAACGCAAAATTCAGCCGATGAAGTAAGTTTTGCACAGAGACTTGGAAGTTTTTGAGCTTATGGACCCTTGAGCTCATCGATGCTTGAGGTGATAAAGCTTTAATGAGATGGACTGAGTTATGAAAATTCGAGGAAGGCTTTGACAGTGTTTCGTTCAAAGTCCTATACTCAATTTTCACAGGATGTTCCAATGGAGGAGCGAACGCATGGTTTCAAAAAAAGTGATTTTTCATTGCGATGAAGAATTGGAAATGAAGGCGGTGGCTGTTTTGATTCAAAAGGCTTCGACCTTCAATTCCAGCTTATGGCTTCAAAGTGGCGAGCGTCGAGCAAATGCAAAGAGCCTGTTGGGCGTGATGAGCCTTGGGATTTCTAGTGGCATGGAGCTTGAGGTCACGGCGGAAGGTGCAGATGAAGAGGAAGCCTTGAAACAATTGGTTTCATATTTGGAAGCGCCGACACTTTGAATTGTGTGATTGAAAAATGGTTAAAGCTCTCTGGATTTTCAGGGAGCTTTATTTATTTGGGGGCAGTGAGCGGGTGCTTGTGTGCATGGCGGCCCAGCGCAAGCGTCTTGAGTGACACGCTTTGGGGGCATTTTGAGATAGAGTTGATGGGTCAAGGGCTTTAGAGCGTTTTTTGAGTGATTTTGAGTGATTCTAATTCTAGAAAGGAGCATCCGAGCGTGAAGAAGCGAAAGAAAAAAAATCAAGCGCGCGCCTCTTTGCGCAATATGCCTCGGCCGGAGAATGCGTTCGTGGCGGAGGATCTTTCTAGCCTTCAAGTTTTGCGTGACGATGCGGACTTTGATGCGCGCCTTGACCTGGTTCCCGAAAACCCCGGCGTGTACCTCATGAAGGACCATCAGGATAAGATCCTTTATGTCGGAAAGGCCGTGAATCTGAGAAACCGCCTGCGCAGCTACTTTGGCCCCAATCCCAAAGGTGCAGCAAAGGTCCAGGAGCTTATCTTGCGCATCCGCGATTTTTCCTGGTTGGTTTGCCAAAACGAGCTAGAAGCTTTGGTTCTAGAATCTAACCTGATTAAACGTTATCAGCCCTTCTATAATATTTTGCTTAAAGATGACCGCGACTACCCTTATATGCGCATCACGATGAATGAGCTTTATCCTCGGATCGAAAAAGCGTACCGGATCGGGGCGGATCAAAAGGAGGGCTGTCGTTATTATGGTCCTTATCTAAATGGAGATCTCAATGCGGCCCTGCGCAGTATTCATGAGATTTTTCCGCTTAAAACTTGCCGCAGAGTTTTTCCTCGCGATATTGGCAAAGAGCGTCCCTGTATTCGCTATCACATAGGGAAGTGTGTTGCACCTTGCACGGGTGAGGTGTCTCCAGAAGATTACAGAGCTATTTGCGCGTCGGTTTGTCGCTTTTTGGAAGGCCGTTATCAGGGACTTATGGAAGACCTTGAGCAGCAGATGAAAGCGCAGGCTGAAAAGATGGATTTCGAAGGGGCCGCAAAGACTCGAGATCGTCTTCAGGCCTTGGCGCGTCTGTCTGAACGGCAAATCGCTGTGCTGAGTCAAAATTATGACTGTGATGTCTTGAGCCTTGCGCAAAATGAAGTGGAAGCGTGCGTGCTCAAATTGGAGGTGCGTGGCGGGAAGATCAGCGGTACTGCGACACATTTCATTGAAGCGATCGACGATCCTCAAGAAGCTTTGCGCGCTTTTATCTTGCAATACTACCAAGAGGCGAACCAAATCCCCAATTTGTTGCTCATTGATGCGCGGGCGGCAGATGCGCGTACGGCTGATGCGCGGGCGGCTGATGCGCGTACGGCTGATGCGTGTACGGCTTCGGACATTGCCTCGGCGCGTGACCAAGCTGAGCCGACCTCTCAGGGGCCCGAAGCGCCGCCCTCTCATGAGCCCGAAACAGCGAGAGCTTTTCCAAAAGAAGAAATGGAAGCTTATCTGACCTATCTTCGAAACGAGCAAAATAGGAGCACAGCACGGACACAGAAAGTTCGGATTGAGCTGCCGCAACGCGGTGAAAAGAAAGCGCTTTGTGATATGGCGCAAAGGAATGCGACTCAGAACCTCAAACGCCGCAGTCACTTGGCCGGAGGTGCTTTGGCGATCGATCCGCAGGAAGGTCCGCGTCTTTTGCAAGAAAGTTTGCAGCTTCCAGTAACTTTGAAACGCATCGAAGCTTACGATGTTGCGAATTTGGGTCAAGACGCGATTGTCTGTGGCATGGTGGTCTTTGAGCAAGGCAAGGTGGCGAGAAACCAGGCGCGGCACTTTCAGATTCAGCAGCAAGAGGGGCAAGATGATTACCGAGCGATGGCTGAGGCTTTGAGCCGACGTTTGCGGCATTTGCGAGAAGGCGACACGAATTTTGGCGCAAGACCGGATCTGATTTTGCTAGACGGTGGCCGTCAGCACGTTTTAACGATTCAAGCCGTACTTAAAGAGGAGGGTTTTTCTGATATCCCCATCGCCGGTATGGTCAAAGACGATCGGCACCGCACGCGCGGTTTGGTCAAGCCAACGGGTGAAATTGAAGAACTGGCGCAGCGCATCGGTCTTTTGACACAGTCGAGCCAGTCGGAACTGCTTGCACCCACGGAACTTGCCTTCAAAAGCACGGAGCAAAAGCAAGAAAGAGATCGCGCGCTTATTTTGCTGCGCTTTTTGACAGCGGTACAAAACGAGGTGCACCGACAGGCGAACCGTTATCATCAGCTTTTGCGCAAGAAAAAAATGCTGCGCTACAAACTCGAAGATATTCCAGGCGTTGGACCTGCGCGCCGAAAGGATCTGATGCGCGCGTTTGGAACTATCAAAGCTGTTGCCGAAGCCAGTTTAGAAGAACTGATGGAACATTGCCCTAATATAGGAGAAAAAACGGCGAGGCAGATTTTTCTTTACTTTCACCCTGAGCGGGACGAGGATTCTTTTGAGCAGGCCGAAGGTTCTTTTGAGCGGGCCGAAGCAGACAAGGCTGAAGTAGAAAAGACCGAAGCAGAAAAGGCTGAGTTAGAAAAGGCCGAAGCAGAAAAGACCAAACCGCGATCTCGGAGGTGACTTGATGCGCATTTTTGCACTTTCTGATTTGCATCTGGGTCTGGGGGTCAATAAGCCCATGGATCGTTTTGGCTCTGTCTGGCATCAGCACCATGAGAAAATTCAAAAGGCTGTTCGAGCGAGGCTTGGCGCCGATGATTGGCTTTTGATTCCAGGTGATATTTCTTGGGCGATCAATGTGGAGCAGGCACGTCTTGATTTGCAGCTGATCCATGAGCTGCCGGGTAAAAAGCTTCTGCTTCGCGGCAATCATGATTATTGGTGGACGAGTATGTCCAAAGTTGAGCGCTTTGCCCGGGCGCATGCTTTGACGAGCCTTTATTTTATTGATGAACATTTCAAAGAGCTTTCAGCAGAAGCGTCAGCGCAGGTCGCGCCTTGGCTTGTCGCAGGATGTCGCCTTTGGACCAATGAAAGAGACTTTGAAAAAGCAGAGGACGCGAAGATCCTTGAAAGAGAGCTTCAAAAGTTAGAGCGCGTAACGCAACGTGTCCGAGCGCGACTGGAGTCTGGCGAAAACGATCCCAATCGTACGGTGCTGATGTTGCATTATCCACCTTTTAGTCGAGATTGCGAGCAAAATCGCGCGACGGATTTGATTGAGGAAAGTGGTATTAAGCGCGTGATTTACGGACATTTGCATGGCCATGCAGGAAAAGAAAGCTTCGAAGGTGTGCTCAGAGGGGTTCGGTATCAAATGGTGGCGGGCGATCATGTGGCTTTTTGGCCTCAGCGCGTAGATGAGGATTAAAAGCGCAAAGTAAGTTCCGTGATTCGGCAAGCGCGGGGATTCGGTGTTGAGACTGCTAGGGATAGATTGACTTTCTTAATAGATGATCAGCGAGGGAAGATGGGCGAAGGCGTCGGGTTGATGGGCGAAGGCGTCGAGATCCTAAGTCCGAGAATACCAGTGAAAGTTCGTTGAAAACTCGGCGGTATTATTTTGGAGCTCATTTTTAAGGTGCTTGCAGTGTTGCTGCTACGAGCGCGAGGTGCTGCTGCGAGCGCGAGCCTGAGGTGCTGCTGCGAGCGTGAGCGAGAGGTGCTCGGTGGAGCTGATCGTGCCGAGGAATTCAGGGGGTAAGCAGATGAAGCGACTGAGCGGGGGATAAAACGCACGGATAAGACGAACGAGCGAAAAAAGGGAGATGACAAAGAGGGGGTAGGCTGGTAAAGTATATCGACGTTGCGGCTGAGCCGCCGAGGGGCGAAGGGAAATTAAAACGCCCGGACAGATGAAGAGAAAAAACTTCCTCTTGACAACGGCGATTGACCAGCGTAACATAGATAAGCACCTTGCGACGAGCAAGAGAGCGAAAACCTTGAAAATTGAACAGTGAACGACAAGAAATGAACGGGCTTCGGAAATTCCGAAGTGAGAAGCTAACAAGTAATTAA
>JAEWGS010000107.1 GCA_023388205.1 Bacillota bacterium | reverse complement strand
CTTGACAAGCTAAGGATAAGTCTATAACATTGAACAAGTCGATTATGGCGACCGCTCGTGTGGCGGAATAGGTAGACGCAGCGGACTTAAAATCCGCCGGAGCAATCCGTACCGGTTCGAGTCCGGTCATGAGCATTTGGACTGGGGATCGATCAATATCGCGGAGTGGAGCAGCTGGTAGCTCGTCGGGCTCATAACCCGGAGGCCGAAGGTTCGAGTCCTTCCTCCGCAAGACAGACCTTGATCATTCGATCAGGGTCTTTTTTTATATCGAGGAGGGGCTGTGCGCATCATCGGTTTGGATCCAGGTTACGCATTGTGTGGATACGGCATTATTGATCATCAAGGTCATCAACTCCGTGCCGTGGCTTGCGGGGCTTTTTCGACCCCAGCAGGGATGTCCTTTGAGAAGCGTTTACTCCTCATTTATGATGGTCTATGCGAGATTTTAGACAAGTATCAGCCCGATGTGATGGCCATTGAGGAACTCTTTTTTGCTAAAAATACGACGACTGCGATGGGAACGGCGCAGGCGAGAGGCGTTTTGACTTTGGCCGCGGCACAAAGGGGGATGCCGCTTTTTGAATATAAGCCGATGCAGGTCAAAAAAGCAGTCACCGGATATGGCGGCGCAAAAAAACAGCAAGTACAAGAAATGGTTCGCGTATTGCTGGGACTCAAAGAGATCGTGAAACCCGATGATGCGGCGGATGCTTTGGCAGTGGCTATTTGTCAAGCGCACACAGGTTTGTTGGGGGATTATCGCTTGCGTGGAGGTTACCAATAGGCGATCTGCGCGAAGTGATCTGGGCAAGTGATCTGCGAGGCCTTTGCTTTGAGCTTTTCTCTCCTTTGCATCAAGCTTTTGAGTCTTTTCCATTAAGCTCGCTAAGCCCTTTTTTATAAAGCCTTTATAATAAGAGGGTGTCAGATGGTGTCGCCCTTTTGGCGCCGCTCTTTGGCCTGAAATTTTGCAGAGAAATCTAAAGGACGTTTTTGCTACGGCAAGAAAAAGATGAGCGATAGGAGTCGTTTGTGTACGCGTATTTTAATGGAGTTTTGACCGCGAAATCGGGTGGAGACATTGTCTTAGAAGTGGGGGGGATCGGTTACCTGATTCATATGCCTCAGCGGATGCAAAATCAGCTGCCTGAATTAGGTGAACTTTGTAAAATTCATACCTCATTTCAAGTTAGAGAGAATACGCAAGATCTTTACGGTTTCGTGCAAGAAAGCGAGAAGCGTGTCTTTGAGCTGCTTCTGTTGGTGTCTGGCGTCGGACCCAAGGTGGCTTTGAATCTGCTTGAGTTCTTTTCGCCTGAAGATTTTGCTTTGGCGGTGATCCAAGGAGATGCCAAAAGGTTATCTAAGGCCAAGGGTATCGGTCAAAAATCCGCTGAGCGCCTTATTTTGGAACTCAAAGATCGCATCGCACAAAGTGATTTGGCGACAGGTGAAACGGTGAAAGCCACCAGCCCTGAAAGCGCTCCCGAGGACTTAGCTTGTGATCCAGATGTGCTGGAAGCTTTGATGGTCTTGGGCTTTAGGCGAGCAGAAGCGAAACTAAGAGTCGAAGAGACCTATGATCCAGAAGCGTCTTTGGAAGACAATGTCAGACGCGCATTAGCGTTTCGACGAGGATCGTGACGGAGCGCGTGACGGGGATTGTGAGGAAGACCGTGACAGAGATTCCTGACGGAGATTCGTGACGCGGATAAAAAAGAGGACACGGCCGCTATTGATCGGCCAAAAAGGAGAGCAAGGGATGAGCGACTGGAGAGATCATCATATTGAAATTGATCCTTATAGCGCTTTTGGGCAAGAAGACGCCTACTTATTGCATCGCCCTGCAGGGCAGTTGGATCGTGACGAGCAGCAACTTCGCCCTTTGACTTGGGATGAATTTGGTGGTCAAGAGAAGGCAAAAGAAAACCTGAAAATCTTCATCGAAGCGGCCAAGCGGCGGCAAGAAAGCTTGGACCATGTCTTACTCTATGGTCCCCCTGGATTGGGAAAGACGACTTTGGCAGGTGTGATTGCAGCGGAACTTGGTGTTGAACTTAAAGTGACGAGCGGCCCTGCGATTGAAAAGCCAGGTGACCTGGCGGCGATTTTGACGAATCTACAGTTTCAGGATGTGCTTTTTATCGATGAAATTCATCGCTTGAGTCGCCAAGTCGAAGAGGTGCTTTATCCGGCGATGGAAGACTTTGCGCTTGATATCGTGATCGGAAAAGGCCCTTCCGCGCGCTCGATCCGCATCGATGTTCCGCGTTTTACTTTGATTGGAGCGACGACGCAGGCGGGACGGATCTCAGCCCCGATGAGGGATCGTTTCGGTATCGTGCATCGTTTGGAGCTTTATCAGCCAGAAGAGCTGGCGAAGATTTTGCGTCGAGATGCGAATTTGCTCAAAGTCGGCATTGAAGAAACGGCTCTTTTGAATTTGGCGCGTCGAGCGAGAGGGACACCGCGTATTGCAATTCGTTTGCTCAAACGTCTGCGTGATTTTGCGGATGTGCTCGGCTCGGGACAAATTGATCAGTCGATTGTTGAGCGGGGACTTTCGGCTTTGGAAGTCGATTCCATCGGCTTAGACGCGACGGACCGCCGTATCTTGAAACACTTGATTACGGTCCATGGCGGAGGCCCCGTCGGCTTAGATACTTTGGCAGCCTCTTGTAATGAAGATCCGAGCAGCATTGAAGATGTGGTTGAACCTTATCTTTTGCAATTGGGTTTTCTCGCCAAAACCGCGCGCGGCCGAGTGGCGACGAGGCAGGCTTTTAAGCACATGGGCATTGAGTGTCCAGCGGATTATGAGCAGCGCTTTTTGGGCAGTTCAGAGCAAATTAAGCGGGTCACGAACCGGGCTGAAGCGGTGGTCTCAGGCCAGCAGTCGATTGAGGAGTGAGCATGAGCGTTGAACGTTTAGATTGGCTTGTCGAACAATCTAAAGATCTAAAGGGCATCGGAAACGGCCGCGTTTTGATGCATCTCTGCTGTGCACCTTGTGCGGAGTTTCCCGTGATGCTTTTGCGTCAGGAAGGATTTGAAATTGACGGGCTTTACTACAATCCGAATATTCATCCTTTGGAAGAGTGGCAGCTACGCTTAGAAAATGTTAAACGCTTTTCTGAACTCAAGGATATGCAGATTTATGTCGATGAATCCTTTATGGAAGAAAAGTGGCGCAATCATCCTTCAGCGAAGAAAAAAGATCACTGCGCCATGTGTTATTTCATGCGACTGGATTTTGCGGCGAAATTTGCGGCGGAACACGGCTATGCGGCGTTCACGACCTCGCTCTTTGTCAGCCCGTACCAGAATCATGAGGCAATGAATCGATCGGCAGAGCAGGCGGCGAAACGTTATGGAGTTCGATTTTTGAAGCGCGACTTTCGGGATGGCTTCAGACTGGGACAGGAAATGGCCAAGCAAGACGAGCTCTATTGTCAGAAATATTGCGGATGTATCTTTTCTCTTGGCGAAACGCGCTACGAGAAAAAACTTCGCAAGCGTTTTAATTTAGCGGCGGAAGATCTTCCTCGTCGAGAGACTGAAGCCCCTCTTGCTTCGCAAGGTCCAAAGGAGATTTCGGTAGCACGCGTAGCGTCTGCGTCGGCTCATAAATGACTAAGCCTTGAGCTGCCCCCTTGGGCTTTCGAAGACTTGAAGCAGGACAAAGATCGACCTCTACGGGGGCGGCGTGCAGTCGCAGATCCTTGCGCGTGCTAAACCAGGCGCAAAGGGAGGCGGCAATTTCTTTTGCGGAGGCTGCGACAGGGCTGCTTGCGCTTCGGAGCAAAACATGTGTGCCCGGGGTGCCTTTGAGATGAAACCACAGATCTTGTTTGCGGGCGAGTTTGAGGGAAAGCTCATCGTTTTGTTTGCGATTGCGTCCGACGAAAATCTGACTGCCATCTGCGAGAAGAAAGTGTCTTGGTGGCAGTGTTTGTTGC
>JAEWGS010000053.1 GCA_023388205.1 Bacillota bacterium | reverse complement strand
ATGCAAGACGGGCCTTTGGACATGCGCATGGACCAGAGCCATGGCGAGACGGCTCAAGACCTGCTCGAACGGATGGCTGAAGATGAACTCGCGCATATTTTTCATACTTACGGAGAGGAGCGTTACGCGAAGAAGATTGCGGCGGCGATCAAAGCGGGAGGCCCTTTGCATTCGACCTTCGATTTGGTGGATCGGATCAAAGCGGCGCTGCCTGCAAAGGCGCTTCGCGAAAAACAGCACCCTGCCAAACGGGTGTTTCAGGCGCTTCGCATCGCTGTCAACGGGGAACTTGATGCGCTCGAAGATTTGTTGCGCCAAGGCCCCGCACGAATGAAGGCTGATGGTCGCTTAGGCATCATTACCTTCCATTCTCTGGAGGATCGTTTGGTGAAACAGACCTTTAGAGATTGGGAAAACCCGTGTACCTGCCCGAAAAATCGCCCCTGCATCTGTGGTAAAAAGCCGCTCGGGAAAGCCGATCCGCGCAAAGGCTACAGCGCGACGGAACGGGAGCTTTTGGAAAATCCGCGTGCGCGTTCGGCGAGATTCCGAGTGTTTCGTTTTGATCAAGCGGTGTCTTCAGACCCGTTTTAGTGAAATTTACCTCCGAATTTTTGCAAATGCCTTTTCACTTAAGTATGGGCTCGGGGGCGCTTTTAAGTATGGGCTCGAGGACGCTTTTGTGATTTGCCCAATTAAAAGCGCTTAAAGTGTTACAAAATCTGCTTGCAATGCGAGACGCTTTTCGGTGAAATAGTATCTTCAAGAAAAATAATTCTGGGGTATTTTGCGCATTGATGAATCAGTTGGGGGACAAGATGAACGCCAGGTCGCGCAAACAGAACATAAAAGTAAAAAGTAAGATGCCGCTACAGAAATATGTGCGCATCTTATTTGGCGTGCTTTGGCTGACCTTACTGCTTTTTCTCGTTTTGTCTGAGCAAGCGAAGACTTTGCAAGTGAATTTCGCCAACGCCGATTTGAGGTCTGAAATTCGTCAAGCCAATGCGAGAATTACGGAGAAAAAAGATCGTCTGAGAGAAAACACAGATTTAGAGGCGATTGCCAAAGAGGCGGAAAAGTTGGGTTTGAAGCCGGTGACAGAAAATCAAAAACGCCTTTTACCCCAAAGTGAAGTGAATCAGATGCTCGTGAATCGCAAAGAGTGGAATGCCATTTTGGACGATCATGCGGCAAAACAAAGTTCTATGGAACAAATTTACGAAAATTTAGAGATGTACTGTCAATCGCTACATCCGAAGCAGGAGGAATAAGTCGTGAATCAAAATCCACAGCAAAAACCTTCTGCTCATCATGACGCGCAACGGGCGACTTACTCGAGGCCAAAAGGTTCAGCGCAACGCGAGTCTCAGAACGTTCAAGTTTTTTCGGGGAAGGGTCGACTGAAGCGTGAAATAGCAACTTATGCGATCCCGACATTTCTCATCGTGTGTCTTGTGATTGCGTCTGTGACGCAACTTTTTCGTATTTCTATCCTCGAGAACCGTTTTTTCACAGAAAAAGCGGCGAATCAGCATTTGCGCAAAATCGAAGTTTATCCTGAGCGCGGTCGTATCTTAGATGCGCAAGGGAAAGTTTTGGCGACGACAACTTATATTTACACTATTGGTGTGACTCCGGGAGATGTTCATTCACTGGATGATTCTGCGACGATGAAAGAGATTGTTAAGCAGACGGCTGAGCACCTGGAGATGAGTGAAAAAGAAGTTGCGGATACCTTTGCTCAAAAAGACGCGACCTATTTGCTTTTGCGTAAGGGTGTGTCCAGAGAGAAAAAAGAAGCGCTCGAAGCTTGGCTCAAAAAGCATGAAGTGGGCGGTTTTGCGATTGACCCGGTGATGAAGCGCAGCTATCCAGAAAAAGATTATCTGTCCCCGGTGATCGGCTTTACCACATCTAATGATCGAAATCCCAAAGGTATTTCAGGTCTTGAGTACACGTATAACGAAGAGTTGATGGGGCAGGTGGGCTATGCCTTCTCGCAGGTGGATAACTATTCACAGACGCAATTGCCGAATTCGAAAACGGCGAGTATCTCTGCCAAAGATGGCAATGACTTGGTCCTCACAATCAATGAAAATTTGCAGCGTGCGGCCGAGTTGACCGCAAGGCGTTTGGCCGATGCGGCAAATCCCAATAATGGAGCTCTGGCGGTGGTCCTAGATCCGAACACCGGTGCAGTCCTTGCGATGGCGGGGTCCAATCGCTATGACCTCAATGACCCTATGGGGGTGCCTTTAGGAAAAAACCCAAATACTTGGGATCCTTCTGGAAACCAAGATGACGTGGACTATTTAACGGGTGAGGTTTGGCGGAATAAAGTTATTTCACAACCTTATGAACCGGGGTCGATTATGAAGCCTCTGACCTTATCAATTGCTTTGGACGAAGGTCAGGCGGATCTCAATGAATGGCTTTCGGATGCGCCTTTGCAAATGGGTGACTGGCAGGCTTATAAAATGACGTGCTGGGCTCAGGCAGATGGGTACAATCACGGAGATGAGACGATCCAAGATGCCTTGATGCGTTCTTGTAACCCGCCGTTTGCGATTTTAGCTAAACGCGTTGGCATTCGGAATTTTTATGACTATGTTAAGCGAATCGGCTTTACGACATTGACGGGCATTGATCTTCCGGCCGAAAGTGTAGGTCAGCTGCACGCAAATCCTTCGATTACGGACTTGATGACGCTATCGATCGGTGAGCAAAGTACGGTGACGGCCATGCGTATGGCGATGGCTTATTCGGCCTTGGCCAATGGCGGCAAAGTGCTCCGCCCTTACGTCGTGGATCGGATTCAAACGAGAAAAGGAGATTTGATTTCCAAAAAGACAGCTCAGGTCGAGCGGCGTGTTTTTTCAGAAAGCATCACCCAAACCGTCCGTGAATTGATGATCAAAGGCATGCACCGCCCTGAAGGCTCGGTGCAACGTACCTTTATTCCCGGGCTTCGTATGGCAGGTAAAACCGGAACGAGTGAAGACAACGCAGACAAAGAATGGGTGACTTACTCGGTTGCGATTGTCGCCCCTTACGATGATCCCAAATTTGTGGTTTTGACTTCTTTGCAGCAACCGCGTAAAGATACGAGCCCTTATTTTATGCAGTCCGGAACAAAGTGGCTGGTGGAGCGCTGTGCGGAGGAATTCAAGATTCCAGGCAACTTTGACGATATTGATTATGATGCCGTGCACGCATTTGACGCCTCTTACGTACAAAATTATGTGGGTTTGAGTTATTTCCAAGCAGTCAATGATGCGGCGAGTATTCGCGATGTGCTCGTTGTCGCGCCTGAAGGAACGAAGCACAATGAAGTGATCACCGAACAATGGCCGAATTCGACCGAAGGCATTTCGACCGGCGGCGTCATTTATGTTGGGACTGCGGCACACCCGATGCCAGACGAATGGAAGAAGATGGTCGACGTGCCAGACTTTAGCGGTCTGACTTATTTGCAGGCGCGTTATTTGGCCCACCAGTCCGGTGTGAATATTTTGCTTTCGGGAACGAATCCAGGTGGAACGGTGACCTATCAAGATCTCGCGCCCAGCTCGGGTTCAGCGTCGCAGAAAGTCAGATTTGGATCTGTGGTCGCTGTGTCTTTGGATGGCGAAGCTTTACCTAATATTGGTATCGGAGCGGGACAACCTATTTTGCCGACAAGAGAAAGAATCAGTGAGAATGTCAATGGCAATGAAGAAGAGGCGGATGTTCAAGCCGAAGGAAACGAGGCGTGGCGACGCTTTGATCAGTCGGGGAACACGCTAGACTATGCCGCGATCTTTGGAAGAGAAAACGAAGATGAAGATCCGGGCGCGGATGAGGGGGCCGATCCGAATGCCAACGAAGATGATGAACTTGGCGTCGTCGATCCTGAGTAAATGACAAAGAGATCATTTAGGGACGGCCGAATAGTCAAAATCAGTAGAATTCGAGTGCGATGAAGTGGAGCTCGAAGGGGGAAGACGGGATGAAACGCAAAAGAAAAGATCGTAGTCAGTCCAGTAGCTTGTACTTCGATGCTCAAGACCTAAAAGAGATTTTACAGTATCGAGAACGCTTGGTAGATGCGCCGAAATGGCCAGAGCTGTCCTTTGAAGGGGTCTCGACCGATACGAGAACTCTGAAGCCGGGGAATATGTATATTGCGCTGCGTGGAGATCGTTTTGATGGGCACGATTTTATTCTGCAGGCCATTGAAGCTGGCGCCTCGATTGTTGCTGTGGAAGAACGCTACTACAAGCAGCATGAAGCAGAACTGAAGGTGCTGAATCACCCGATTCTCTGCTGCCGAAACGGGATCAATTTTCTTGAACGTATGGCGCGCGCGAGACGTCGTCGCATGAATGCTCAGGTCATTGCAGTGACGGGAAGTGTGGGCAAGACCAGTACGCGCGCTTTAATTGCCGCCGCGCTTTCAAATTTCAAAAAGGTGTATCAAGCGCAGCAGAATATGAACAACCCGATCGGCGTGTCTCAAACGATTTTGGCCGCCCCCGAGGATACTGAAATTTTGGTGCTTGAGATGGGGATGGATCACTTGGGCGAAATCGCGGAGTCGTCTTTGACGGCAGAACCGAACTGCATCATCATCACCAATGTCGGTTACAGCCATATCGAAAAACTTCATACGCGGGAAAATATTCTCAGAGCGAAGCTTGAAATTTTTGACGGGATGCAGCCCAATGCTTTGGTTGTTTTTCCCGGGGATGATCCGCTGCTCATGGATTGGTACGAGCGGCGTGGCCTGACTTACTTTCAAGAGAAACAGGTGTCGGCCTTTTATGTGACGCACGAGTGTCAAGATCCCGAAAACGGCGCAGAAGCTTTTTTGGCGCAGCTTCATGAGAAAAATATGGATGTGTATAAAGAGCGCATGCGACATATGCACTTGGGCTTTTCAATCGATGAAAAAGAAGGCGATCGGATGCAATTTTCGGTCTACCGTCCCCAAGTCAAAGAACTCACTTGGATGGATGGCGGCTCTCTTTATCAGTTCACTTACGAGCTCAAGGTGGGGGGGAAGCACCAGGTGTTTAATGCGGCTTTGGCTGTGGCTGTAGCTTTTTATTATCGCACCCCTGAAGATGAAATTCGCAAAGGCCTTTTGAGCTACGAGCCGGTCGGCGATCGCGGACGCTTGGAGCAGGTCGATGGGATGACCTTGTTTCACGATTACTACAATGCGAGCCCTGAGTCCATGAAAGCTGCTTTTATCAATGCGGCTGAACTTTGCCCGGATGAGCACCGGCGTTTTGCTATTTTGGGCGGCATCAATGAACTGGGCACTTATGCGCCTAAGTTACATGAGGCGGTGGGACGTGATCTGTGGCGATATTACCGTTGCGCGCCAGAGCATCTTTTCCTCGTCGGGCCACATGCTTTTTATGTCGCGCAGGGCTATTGCCTTGAGGCGAAAAATGAGGGGCTTAACGTGAAAACGCCCTTGATTGCCGAAGACGTTCAAGATCTGTATCTGTCCTTAGGTGAGGCGATGGATCATGAGGCTTTTTATCTCATCAAAGGTTCGCGTGGCTTCAAATTGGAGCGCATCGCGTCTTTCCTGAAAGGGAAGCAAGAGCTGCATCATTCACGAAAGACGGATGATGCAAAGACAAGGGCGCAGGCTGAAGCTTAAAGAGCGCACGGGCAAGGGCGCCCAAGCGAGGGTGCATAAGGGCGCATGAGCAAGGGCGCACGGGCTTTAAGCCTGCTAAAACCCGGTGAAACGGGAAGCGCTTTGTCAAAACTTGTTGCAGCTCGCCTTTAATCTCCGCTAGGAAGCGATTAAACTAATACGAATAAGAGAGGACTGTCTCAAGCGAAGCTGTCCGGAGCGACCTGATTCTTGTCGTGACAGCACATTGCAAAAGAGCACAGACAAAAGGAGAAAATATGTCCGCACAAACGATGATCTTTGCGGCTGTCTTGAGCCTAGTGGCGGGGTTTATCCTCGCTTATGTGACGGGGCGTGTGACCTTGCGCGTTTTGTCCGGTAAACGTGTGGGGCAGCAGGTTCGCGAGGAAGGACCCGCCTCCCATTACAAAAAAACGGGGACACCGACTTTTGGCGGCGTAATTTTCCTTGTTCCTTATACCTTGATTTCGCTGATTGACCTCATTTGGCATTTCCATCTTCATAAGCTTTATTTTTTGCTGTTTGTGCTCGTGATGGCCGCAGTGGGTTTTCTCGACGATTTCATCAAAGTGCGCGTCGATCGTGACGGTCTTTCCATTCGCAATAAAACGATCAGCCTCTTGGGGCCGATTGTCCTTTTTGTTTTGGCGATCACTTTGGGACAAAAGGACATTCCGATGTACTTGCCCCACGCGGATGCGAGACCTTTTTTCTTGCCGACGCACCTTTGGCTAGCGGCCTTACTATTTGTGCTTTTCGGGATCTTTTATCTCTACGCTTGCGTGAACGCGGTCAACATTACAGATGGCGTCGATGGTCTTTGCTCATCTGTGACGGTGATTGCGGTGCTGGCGACATGGATCGTCAATATTGCGTTTTCAAAAGCCGTCTTGGCGCTCAATCCTGAATTGAACTTAACCATGCCTTGTATGGGGCTCATCGGAGGGCTTCTGGGCTTCTTGATTTACAACCAACATCCTGCGCGGATCTTTATGGGAGACTTCGGCTCTTTGGCGCTTGGCGCATTTGTGAGTGGCGCTTTGCTGCTGACGGGTCACCCGGTGCTGTTCTTGCTGATTGGTTTGATTTATTGGCTGGAAATTGGCTCAGTGACTTTGCAGGTTGCTTATTTCAAAAAGACGGGCGGCAAGCGCATTTTCCGCATGTCGCCGATTCATCATCACTTTGAGCTCGGGGGCTGGACGGAACAGCAGATCGTAACGCGTTTTTGTCTGCTCGCAGCGGTTGGTGCGGTGATCGCCCTTTGGATCGCCGCTTGGACCTGAGCCTTTGAAACGAGGGGGAGCTTGTGAGAGACGAGCGTGACTGGTACTTAGAAGGAGAAACTCAGGCGGTCAATGAGGAAAAGGCTCTGCGGCGTCAAGCTGAGCGCTATGAGCTCTACGAGCCTTATGAGTCCTACGAGCCCAATGAGCCAAATGAGTCCTATAAGCCCTATTTTGATGGCCAATACGATCCTGATTTAGAAGCTGCTGCAAAAGCGCCCTTTGACAGGACGGTTCAGCGTGGGCGTGAAAAAAGAGAAGAAGGCGATGATCGCTATAGGCAAATCGCCGAAAGAACGCCTCATACTGCGATGCGCTATGACGGCGCTTATGATGTTCGTGATGAGGGAAAAGTGTTCGAGCGTTTCGATGAGGGAAAAGCGTTCGAGCGTTTCAGCTATGATGAGGTCCCCGCGGATGATCGCCGAGCGAGATCAGACTTTTCGATAAGGCAAAAGAGCGGAGCTTATGCCGATGAGCCGAAGGCGCAAGCTCCTGAACGCAAGCGTTCCACTCGCGAATACTATGGGCACGCCCAAGTGATTAAGGGCAGCCAGCAAAAGGCGGCTCGTTCGACGAACAAAAGCAACGAGATCAACGCTTTGCAGGCCAATCGCAGTATCAGTTTCCAAAATATGTTGTCTCGAACAACAATCAAGAATCCGCCCAATTTGGCGCTGATCGTCGTGGTCGTCTGTATGCTTTGCTTTGGGCTCGTGATGCTCTATTCAGCCTCGATGACCCGCGGGATACAAGAAAATGAAAGTTCAAATTACTTCATTTTGCGCCAGGGCGTCTTTACGTTCATGGGCATTATTATCATGGGGCTTTTGGGATCTTTTAATGTGGGCAAGCTCGACAAGGCTGGATGGGCGATTTTGTATTATCTCTTCACCCTTTTCTTGCTAACCATCGTGCTGGTGCCGAGCATTGGCCGTTTGGTGAACGGTCAGAGACGTTGGTTGCCCTTGCCCTTTGCTGGTCGCACGGGCTTTCAGCCTTCTGAGATTGCAAAAATCGGCGTGATTTTCTGCTTGGCTGTTTATTTTAGTCAAGTCAATCGCCTGCGTGCCAAAGGCGCTTTTATCGCAGCGCACCCGCATCGGCAACCTTGGTTGGATGGCTTTATCGATATTTTTGTTCCAAGTTCCCTGATCTTGTTCTGGTGCCTTTTGATCTCGCTTCAAAGCCACATGTCTGCGGTGATCATCATCTTGTTTATGACTTTTGTGGTTTTCAGTATGAATCAGCTGAAACTTCGCAGCTGGATTTGCGGCGGGCTTGAAGTTCTCTGTTTGCTTTTGGTTTTGCTGTTTATTTTCCTCGCAATCTCTCCGCTTTTGCCGGCAAAGTTTTCCAATCGCTGGAATCACGTGGTTCAGCGCATCAATATTTTCACGGAGTCAGATGAAGCGACGGAAGACGACTTGTATCAGACTGAACAGGCAGAAATTGCGATCGGATCAGGCGGTTGGACGGGTCTTGGTTTAGGAAACGGTCGACAAAAATACAACTATCTTCCCGAAAATCATAACGACTATATTTTCTCGAGCATTGTTGAGGAACTTGGCTTCTTGGGTGGTCTGGCCGTGATTGCTTTATTTTTGATCTATCTTTATCTGGGGCTTAAGCTCTCCTTGCAAACCAATAATTCATTTGATCGAAGTTTGGCGGGAGGCTTTACCTTCCTCATATGTATTCAGGGATTTTTGAACATCGCGGTGAATGTAGGCGCCGTCCCACCGACAGGTATTTCACTGCCCTTTTTCAGCTACGGCGGATCGGCGAACTTGATCTTCTTGGCGACGGTGGGTGTTTTGCTGAGCATTTCGCGCTTCCGCGTCGTGACACGGCAACAGTTACTCGAGATGCAAAGATCTGTAGGGGGAGCAAAAGTATGACGGCTTTGAATGAGACCCGAGCGCTTGCGCCAATCTTTTTTGCCTGTGGTGGAACTGCAGGGCATATTAATCCGGCTTTGGCACTTGCAAAGGAGCTCAGAGCTCGCCAGCCTCAGCGTCCGATTCTATTTTTAGGGACGACGAGAGGCTTGGAGCAGCGCATGGTTCAACAGGCGGGTTTTGAATTTCAAGCGATTGAAGCTTTACCGTTTCATTTCAAAAATCCGATCGCTTTATTCAAAGCGCTTAGAGCTTATAAAAGTGGGGAAAAGCACTGCCTTGAGCTGATTCGTGACCTGCGTCCGGCTGCTTGTGTGGGCACGGGTGGCTATGTTTGCGCGCCACTCATGGGGGCCGCAAAAAAATCGGCGATCCCACGATTGATTCACGAACAGAATGTATTTGCTGGACGCAGCAACCGCATGATGAGCCAAGATGCGGACTGTGTTTGTATTTCCTGGGAAGCTTCACGCGATTGTTTCAGAAAGGCCAAACGTGTTGTTTTGACCGGCAATCCAGTCTCCAAAGATCTATTGCAAAAAACAAGAGAAACTGCGCGCGCACAACTCGGCTTGAGTCTGAAAGAGGACGAGCGTTTGCTCGTCGCTTTGGGCGGATCTTTGGGTGCAAGAAACATCAATCGGGCTTTGCTTGATTACTTAATTGAGCGACAACAAAGTCCTGAAAAGCACCCTTCGCTTCGCGTTATTTTGGCGACGGGTCCTAAGCGCTACGACGAAACTTGTGCCTGGATTGAAGCTGCGAAGACGAGCCCAGAAGACTTAAACCTTACCTTGTATGATTATCTTGACAATATGACGGACTATATGGCGGCAGCCGATCTCCTGATTTGTCGATCGGGGGCGATGACCTGCGCTGAAGTGGCCATGCTGGGGCGAGCGGCGATTTTTGTGCCTTATCCTTATGCAGCGGCGGACCATCAGACCGCCAATGCGAAAGTTTTCGTTGAAAAAGGTGCGGCAGAGTTGATTTCAGACGATAAACTAGAAGCTAAGATACTTGGATCAACGATTGAAAAGTGCCTCAGTTCTGAGAAAAAACGTGAGGCAATGGAACAGGCGAGTCGACAGCTCGCTTATGCAGAAGCGGTCGATTTGCTTTGTGACGAGCTCGAAGCGTTGATTCAAAATCCGCCCAAAGGAGAAGAAAATGCCTAAGGACGCGCGCCAGAAACAGGATCTGGAAAGCCCAAACTCGAAGCCATCAGGCGTTCAGGATCTGACGTCTGAGTCGAGCGCGGCTGCGCCCATTCCTGAGGCGGATCTCCTGGCTCAAGTGCAAGAGCAAAGAGAGCAAGAACGCTTTGAACAAAAAAAGGCGAAGCAAAGAAAACGTGAATCCCAACGCTTGAACCGCTTGAGTCAGCAGGCTTTAAGTAAAATCAAATCCGGTTTTCAAAACGGACAAGCGAAGTTTCATCAGTGGCAAAAATCTGTGCAAAACGCGGCGTCTAGTCCAGATGAAGCGGCTTCAGGGAAGCTTCGAAAAGAAAGCGGCGGCGTGACGGCTGCGGGGGATCCTTACGCGCGTGCGGTTGAAGAGGCGGAGCGTCGCGTCGCTGACGAGCGCAGAAAAAAAGATGCAGCCAAGATGGACTCGCGCGGCCGAGCGAAGCAGATGCGCCGCAAGCGTGAGCAGCAGATTCGCCGCACCTTGAAGCGTCAGGCCAAAAGTTTAGCGAGAAGCCCTTTGGCGAATGAGCTTCAGTCGAAAAATGAAGCGGCCAAAGCGCGCTTAACACCGGGTCTGAGGAGTCGAAGACTCGTGATGCTGACCTTGGCTTTGATCTTTGCCCTAGCGGTGACTTTGATTGCCTTGATGCCGCAGTTCTATTTGGAAGATGTGATGATCACGGGTGTGAAAACGCTTGATGCGACGGACATTCGTCATGCGCTGAACGTCAAACCTGGCCAGCATTTATTGACCTTGATTCAAGGTGGGCCTCAGTCTTGGCTTTCACTTGAAAATCAGGCTATGGAAGAGCGGCTCCTTGACCGCTTCCCTTATTTGCGTTCGGCGCATTGCTACATCCGATTCCCAAGTCAGCTTTGTGTGGATGTTGAAGAGCGCGTCGAGGTTGCTTATCTCGCGATTCCTGGTGGCTTTGCGATGATTGACCGTGAAGGTAAAGTGCTACAGATGAACGCTGGGAATCCGCCCAAAGGCATTCCGCTGATCGAGGGCTTGGCGACAGATCATTTGCAAACTGGGGCTTTTGTGAACCCAGATCAGCGCCAAAGTCTCGATGCGACTTTGCAAGTCATCGATGCGCTTTTGCGCGCGGACCAGGACAGTAATGACGGCTTGGCGGTTTTCTTAATGCTGCAAAGTGTGCGGATTATGGACCACCAGAAGCTTTATTTGACGATGAACGATGTGACGCCCGGGGCACCTTTTTCAGTGATGCTCACTGTGGATAGCGATTTTTCGAAGCAATTGAGCTGGCTGCGTCAAGCGATCAAGATGAATGACCTATCTAATTTGGGAGCGGGTTATTTGGATCTTAGTGGTAAGAATCGCGTATTTATTGCGCTCAAAGCGGGGCAAGGCGAAAATGGGGGAAAAAATCCGCTCGATGAGCTGATTCCAGAACTGACTGAAGCGTCACAAGCGGATGAGACGAAAAGCACGGATGTTGCACAAAACGATCCTTTAGCGGACCAGATTCCAGAACTGACAGAAGCTGAGGAGACAGATCCGCCGCGAGCTGCTGTGCCGACGGCTGCGGGCGATGATGATCTTTTCGAACGATTGCCACACTGAACTGCGAAAAATCATCCAGGACGAAGATGAAGTTAAGGTGTGCTTTGATTTCGATATGAAGTGAGTGAGATTTTTGATCTCAGGCGCGACGCATTTTAAGAAGACAGAAAGGGACAGAAGCGGCGTATGTTGCCTTTATTCGCACTTATTTTAGGTTTGCTGATCGGCGCATTTTGGCCTGCGGCGATACCCAGTGAATATTGGACCTACCTTGCGCTCCTCATCCTCGCGATTTTGGATGTGTTGATGCACGCCCTGTCGATGCTCATGCGCCGAATGTATGATGTGCGCGCCGTCTATTTATCTTTGCTAGCGAATAGCTTGTTGGCTTTTGCCTTAGCTGCGATTGGTGAGCAACTCGGCTTGCCGCTTTATTTGTGCCCGATTTTTGCCTTCGGTGTGCGCTTGTTCCAAAATTTTGCACGTGTTCAGCAGGAGTTTTTGGTTCGTGTGGATCGCAGGGCGATGCAAAAGGCTTCGCGGCAGGCTCGAGAAGAAATGGAACCTGGGCTTTCTTCTCAAGATCAAAGTGATTTTCGTGCGATGTCAAAAGTTCATGACGCGCCATCTGCCAAAGCCTATGAAGAAGCATCTCCCAAGGCTTATGAAGAAGCATCCCTCAAGGCTTATGAAGTGCCGTCGTTCAGCGAGACAGCAGATAAGCCCCGATTCAGTGAGCGTCGCGTGTTAGCTGGGACGGACCTGGACACAGAAAGAACACAGGGCCTGCGAGAGCAAACCCTGCGACGCTTGAGAGAAAGAGTTCAAGGGGTCCAATTGACGCGCTTTGAAGAAACCAATTCGTCGGAGTCTGAAGACAACTTGCGTCAGGAGCGGGGGATTTTGGACGAAACGCAATTTAGAAAATTGCAGGAGATGGAGCGTGAACGCGCTTTGCCCAATCACTATTCAAAAACGGGGCGCCTGATGAATACAGTCCAGTGGCAGCGCAGCCAGAATCGCGATTATTACGATGATGATTTATTTGAGCGCCAGGACTGAATCAAATGAGCGCCAGGACTGCATCAAAGCTGTGCTTCTGCGTTTTGCCTCCAAAGGCGTGACGTAAGTTGAGTTCTGTGGGCAAGGGCAAGGGCAAGGGCAAGGGCAAGGGCAAGGGCAAGGGCAAGGCGACCCGTTTGATTTTGAGATTTAAAGAGATCTTGCTTACTTCGAGAAGCATTTGTGGAGCGCAGCGAGGCGCAGACGCAAAGGTGGCGTAAACAAATTGACATTTTTCTCCAAAAATAGCTCAA
>JAEWGS010000086.1 GCA_023388205.1 Bacillota bacterium | reverse complement strand
GCGCGACAGATCGGTCCTTGTGCGCCAATAAGGCTTCGACATCCACGTGTAAGGCTTCTGCCGAAAGACCGCGCTCTTTTGCCTCACTGACGCGATGGTACAACTCGCTCACGCTGAGGTAAGCTTTCGTCGGAATACAGCCTCGATTCAAACAGGTTCCGCCTAATTCTCTCGCTTCGACAAGGACCGTTTTAAGGCCGTGTTTCCCCGCTTCAGCAGCCAAAGTGTAACCCCCTGGCCCAGCTCCAATGACCAACAAATCAATCTCTGGAGAAGAAGGCTTAACTTGCTCTGTCATATTCTGATCCTCTTATTCGTCTTCGTTTTCTGTCTGTTTTTTAGACGGTCGTCCACGCCGACGCTTAGGCTGAACAGCCGCTTCATCCGCGTCTTCAACATTTTTTTCCTCTTGAAGCTTCTCTTGAGATGACGAATGCCCCTCAAGTTTCGCATCAGAAGTCAGCGTTTTCTTTGACGGCTCCACTTTTGTCTTTTCTGAATGCAGCTCGAGCGCTTCCACCTCATCTCCTTGGTTTGAGGTCTCTTTGGAACGCCATTCTTGCACCATGAGCTTTCGCTCTTCCAAAAGGTCCTTCGGCACGTCCGAAAGAATCATCTCGATCAGATCTTCTGCAATTTGCGGCGAACAGTTGTACCTTGCCGCGGCTTTTTGCAAAACCTGCATGATCACTTCGCGCCGATAAGGCAGCCCAGTTAACAATTCTTTTAGCTCCGCGAAAAATTCCCATTCCAAAGCATCTGTATCCACCTGAGCCGAACGGATCAAAGCCCCTTCAATGTCCAAGCGAATCGCGACTGAGCCCCAGTCAAAACGTTGATCTCGTTCGAAATTAAAAGGCAGCGTTTTCCCGTAGAGCCAATCAAAAGACGCGAAGAAATTACGGCGATATTCCACTTCGACCCAGTCGGATTTTTTCATCTCGTAAGGCTGCGAGGGGCCGCCATACTCTTTTTCAAAGGCCTGACGCATGGCCAAAGCCACCTCGTCGACGGTCAGATCGGGCTTAAAGTCCGTCAGGTTGCAGACGCGACTTTTCACCGATTTCACACCCTTGCCTTTCATCTTGCGCGGATCGACCGTCAAAAATTTCGCAATATCTTCTTTGACCGAACGGATGAGAATCGTCCCGTGGTGATAACAGTTTCCTTGGCGTTCAAAAAAGGCATTGCCCGAAAACTTCATCCCGTCGACCGTCGCATCGTTTCGGCCCGATTTTTCCGCATGAATCCCGAGCGCCGCACAAGCTTCAATCAAGACATTCAGCTGCCGATCGACATTGTAGTCTTCCTTTTTCATGACGAAGGTGAAGTTTAGATTCCCTAAATCATGAAAGACCGCTCCGCCGCCCGATAAACGCCGCGCCAAGAAGCCCTCACTCGCTTCTAGACTATCGACCTTGCACTCTTTCCACGGATTCTGATTTCGTCCAATGACTACCGTGCGCCGATTCTGCCAAAGATAAAGCGTCGCCTGACCCTCTTTTGCGTGATCTAACAAAAACTCCTCCAAGGCGATATTGCGCCAAGGCTCTGTCTCATCTGTTTTGATATAAAAGAGTTCCTTGATCATCGGTTACATCCTCCACCCGCACAAAGGGTTTCGCCTGGAACCGGTTCAGACGATGCCTCGTCAACCACATGGCCGCGTTCATCTTCTGCGGCTGGCGTATAAACCAAAACCGGCTGACGCGCCGCCAGCACTTCGTCCGGACGACCAATCGGGGTCGTCATGGGTGCTAGGTGCATCGACTCAGGATCTTCCTCAGCTCGTTTCTTGAGTTTGATGAAGGTCTCTGCCACCCAGTCCAGCATTTCAGGGGACTCGGTTTCTGTCGGCTCCACCATCAACGCTTCAGGCACAATTAAGGGGAAATACATGGTCGGCGGATGCATGCCCTCATCTTGGAGTGCTTTCGCCATATCGAGCGCACTGACTCCATAGGCTTTTTTGAGCGGCTCAAGGGTCAACACAAATTCGTGCATGCAAGGCCCTTCGGTCGCCGTGACAAAGCCCGCCTCACGCAATTGCGTTTGCAAGTAATTGGCGTTGATCACTGCGGTCTTACCCGTCTCCCGAATCCCTTCTGCGCCGAGTTCTTCAATATAGGTCAAAGCGCGCACCAGCACCAAGAAATTGCCATAGAAGGCTTTGACCTGCCCGATACTTTGTTTGGGCGTCTCAAAGCTGAAGTGCTCGCCGAGCTTGACTGGCATCGGCCCCGGCAAGAAGTCTGCGAGATGGCTTTTGCAGCCCACTGGGCCAGCGCCCGGGCCACCACCGCCATGTGGCGTCGAAAACGTCTTGTGCAAGTTCAAATGAACGAGGTCAAAGCCCATATCTCCAGGGCGCACAACACCCATAATCGGATTGAGATTGGCCCCATCGTAATAGCAAAGTCCGCCCGCCTCATGGACCAGCTCCGTGACACGCAAAATCTGAGCATCAAAAAGCCCAACCGTATTTGGATTGGTCAGCATCAAGCCGGCTGTATCTTCACCCAACACTTTTTGCAAAGCCTCCACGTCCACACAGCCATTCGCATCCGAGGGAATATTCACGACCTCGAATCCTGCTTTGGCCGCCGAGGCCGGATTAGTACCGTGCGCCGCATCCGGAATAATGATTTTCGTGCGCTTCTCATCGCCACGCGCCAGGTGATACGCTTTCATCATAAGCAAGGCCGTCAACTCACCGTGTGCGCCCGCCGCCGGCTGCAAAGTCATCCGATCCATGCCCGTGATCTCGCACAGCCTTTGCTCTAAGCGACAGAGAAGGTGCAAGGCTCCCTGAATATCCTCTTCTTCTTGAAAGGGATGAAGTTCCGCAAAGCCAGGCAGCCCCGCCATCTGATCATTGATCTTGGGGTTATATTTCATCGTGCAAGAACCCAGCGGGAAGAAGCCCTGGTTGACACCAAAGCAACGCCGTTCGAGCGCGGAGTAGTGTCGACTGATCTCCGTCTCAGACAATTCAGGTAAATCGGGTTCTAAGTCACGCACCAAAGCCGCGGGGACCTCATAATGTTTCCCTTTCGACTTGGGCAAAAGGCTTAAACTGCGACCTTTTTGACTGCGCTCAAAAATCAGTTTCATCGCGCTACCTCCCGAATGAGCGCCAAAGCCTCATCCATTTCTTCATCGCTGTTCATCTCCGTCAAACACCACAAGATGCCGCCCTCATACTGAGGCAAGATCTCCGCCATCATGCGCTGCTTCAAATGTTCATCCAGATAAAGGCCCGGCAGCATATTTTTCGCTTTGAAGGCCTGATTCAACTGCTTATAGTCCACAGGGCAGGTCGTCACAAATTCGTTGAAGAAAGGCCCATCTCCAATGCGCTCAAAACCCAGCTGCGCCAAGGCTTCCTGGAAGGCATGCGCCTTGTCATAACTTTGGGTCGCCGCTTCTTTTAGGCCGCTCTTGCCCATCGCAGAGAGCCAAACGCTCGCTGTAAAAGCGCATAGCGCCTGATTCGTACAAATATTGCTGCCCGCTTTTTCACGGCGAATATGCTGCTCTCTCGCTTGCAAGGTGAGAACAAAAGCCCGTCGCCCTTTCGCATCATAGGTCTGACCCACAATGCGCCCCGGAAGCTGTCGCGTCAACTTCTCACGACAGGCAATAAAGCCCAAATGTGGCCCGCCAAAAGCGACCGAGAGCCCCATCGGCTGACCCTCGCCACAAGCGATATCCGCACCACAAGCGCCCGCATCTTTGAGCAAGGCCGCCGCGATCGGGTGCACACCCATCGCAAAAATCGCGCCCGCCTCGTGCGTCGCTTTTGCCAAAGCCTCACAATCTTCTATCTGCCCGTAGAAATTAATCTGTGGCACAAAGACCGTCGCCACGCTTTCATCCAAGCAGGCATTGAGCGCTTCCACCGTCGTCACACCCTCTTTTGACGGAATAAAGACCAGCGTTTCCGAGGTGTAACGATAATAGGTCTCCAACGTCTTGCGCCAGCTCGGATGAATCGTCTCCGCGACCAAGATTTTGTGGCGTTTACGCGTCAGCCCCATCGCCGTCGCTTCGGCCACCGCAGTAGCCCCATCGTAGAGAGAAGCATTCGATACATCGAGTCCCGTCAAGCGCGCAATCAAAGTCTGATACTCAAAGATGCTTTGCAGCACACCTTGAGAAATCTCCGCCTGATAAGGGGTATAAGCCGTGACAAAAGACTCCTTGCTCGTCACTTGCTTCACGATCGCCGGGATATAGTGGCGATAGGCCCCTGCACCGCGAAACAGCGTCCGATAGACCTGATTTTCTTCAGCCAAACGAGTCATCTCTCGCAAGGTTTCTAGCTCGCTTTTCCCTTCCGGCAGCTTCAATGCATCCATGATCAAAGCTTCCGGCACATCTCGATACAGCGCTCGCCAATCCGATACACCAATGCGACGCAACATCGCTTCGCGTTCTTCAGGCGTCGATGGAAGATAATTTCCCATACGCATGCTCCTCTTCGTTGATTGACTTCATTCAAAAGCCCCAGGGGCTCTAAAAAACAAATTCAAAAAAGAATTCAACCCCAGATTCAGACCCTCTGTTCATCAGAGCGTTTCACAAAAAGCCTGATACGCCGCTTCATCCAAAAGCTCTTCTGTTCCCTCAATATCGCTCACTTCAACCAGCCAGTGCTCCATCGGTGCCGCATTCACAAGGCCCGGATCATCCAAAAGCGCCTCATTGACCTTGCTCACTTCACCCGTCACAGGGCTGATAATCTCACTGACCGCCTTGATGGATTCCGCGTCACCCAGGCTCTCACCCGCTTCCACACGATCGCCTTCACTCGGCAATTCCAAGAACACCAATGCGCCCATCTGCTTGGTCGCATATTCCGTCAAACCCACTTCTGCGGTCGTCTCGTTCGAAAAACGCACCCACTCATGTGTCTTCGTATATTTCACTTCTGCCATGTGTCCTCCTCGGGCCCAAGCCCTGAAAAATAGTTTTATTTATTTTACTTTTCTTTCTTGTGTTCCTTGAAGTTCCGTAAAGATCCTCGAAATCCCTTGAAGTTCCGTAAAGTCCTCGAAGCCCCTCAAACTTCTCTTTAATCTTTTTGGATGAAAGGCACATTCACCACTTCGACCTCAAGCTTTCGACCTCTCACTTCGACAGGCAAAGTCGTCCCGATTTCTGAATACTTCGGGGGCACTAAGCCCATCGCAATGCCGACTTGTAAGCTAGGCGAAAAAGTTCCACTCGTCGTCTCACCGATCACCTCGCCTGTTTCAGCGTCTAAAATCGGCATATGTTCACGCACGATCCCACGACCTCTCACCTTGAGGCCCACTCTCACGCGCGAAAGCGGTAATTTCGCTTCAATTCCCGACTTCCCGATAAAGTCCTCTTTGTCCATCTTGACGCCAAAGTCTAGCGCAGCTTCTAAAGGTGTAATTTCATCGTTCATCTCATGCCCATAAAGCGGCATGCCCGCTTCCAAACGCAGCGTATCTCTCGCCCCAAGGCCAGCCGGAAGCAGTTCATCTTCTTTGGCCACAGCAAGCAAAGCAGACCACAATTTTGTCGATTCGCTCGCCGGATGATAAATTTCATAGCCGAATTCGCCGGTATATCCCGTTCTCGACACGAGGCAATCGATCCCTTCGATCATGACGTGGTCTTTGAATGAATAATACTTCTGTGGCAAAAGCTCCTCAGACACCAAACGCTTCATGATCTCCAAGCTCAAAGGCCCTTGTAGTGCCAAAAGGCCGATCTCATCCGAACGATCCTCAAAATGATTTTCTTTTGAGAGGTAACGCAGCAGATGCTCACGATCCTTGTCCCGATTTGAGGCATTCACGACGATCATGAACGAATCTTCTTCGAGGCAATACACGATCAAATCGTCCACCGTGCCACCTTTTTCGTTACACATCGGGCTGTAGCGGACGCGGCCAGGCTTCAGGTTCATATATCGGTTCGTCAAAATCCGTTCCAGATCTTCTCGAGCGCTGGGCCCTTTTAGAAAAAACTCGCCCATGTGCGACACATCAAAGAGTCCTGCTTTTTCTCTCACATAGCGATGCTCTTCTTGCATCCCAGCAGGATATTGAACGGGCATCAAATAACCCGCAAAAGGCACCATTTGAGCCCCCAAGGAGACGTGCGTTTCATAAAGTGCCGTCTTTTTCTCCGTCGACATGCTTCTTCCTCCGCAAAACATACTGATCAATTTGCACACAAAAGACCGTGTCTACTTGCGTTTCCATACATTTATATCACTAAAAGCATTCAAGCAGGTGTCTCTTTTTTAACATCTTGCGAATTTTAGGGGCAATTTAATTGTAATCTTCTGTTCATTTTGATAATAGATAAAAAAGGAATCGTTCTTCTCTTAAAAGGGCTTTGGGTCTATCTTTTCGTCTATTGGGGCAGTACAGATGAAACGCAAAAGCCTAAAATACAATTAAACCTTCTCAAGATTAAAAAACAAGCAGGAACTTTATTAAGAAACAAGCAGGAACTTTCACTTTATGAGCACGCCTAATCCTTCGCCCAAAGATCCACTGTTCAAGCACCTCGCTTCCAAATGTCCCAAGGTGGGAATGAGAATGATCAAAACCGTCCTAGCGGTGCTGCTCTGCCTGCTTTTAGAACCCTTATTGATCGGCAGTAATGGTTTTTATGGTGCGGTCGCTGCGATCATTTGCCTCAAAAGCCAATGGCAGGATACTTTTGCTGCCGGCAAAGACCGTGTCCTCGCAACATTTATCGGCGGCTTCATCGGCTGGCTCTTGATCCAAGGATGGAGTTTCTTTAGTTCACAGTATAGCGGGATCCTCTACACGCTCTTTATTGTCCTGATGATGCTCCTGATGATGTGGCTCCTTTTGCTCTTTAAGTTAGACCGCGTCATCTCGACCAGCTGCGTGGTATATTTTTCCATCACGCTCAATCATGCGATCGACAGGTCTCCTTTTTCTTTTGCCTGCATGCGCATCGCCTCCACACTGATTGGTATTTTCTGCGTCGTTTTATTAGATCGTTTTTTACCCCGAAAAGAGACAAAAGAGGATCTGCTCTGAGACCTCTTGCTGGCTTGACTTTTTTGCCAGCCCTGACGCCTTTGCCCTACATCTTAGACAAAAAAACGGCCGCCTTTTGGGGCAGCCATCTTCTGATTCATTTTCAAAGGTAAGAATAACGATTACTGGCGATCTTTTGATAGATGCCGTTTCTTTTTCAAGACAAATAGCGGCAATCTCGAGAGAAATAACGGCAATAAAAGTAGGGCTAAGATCCCTAAAGGTGTTTTTGCTTCACCCGCACTCGGCTTGGATCTTTTTTCTTTTTCTTCCAGCTTGTCTCCGACGCGATCTTCCTCTAAAAGATCTTCTGCGCTTACAGATCTGGTTTCTGATGCGCTTACAGATCCCGTCGATGTAGCTGAAAACACAGGTGCAAGCAAAACCAAACTCAATAGGATGCTTAAGATCTTCCCAATTATCTCATGCTTGACCTTCATTTCGACGCTCCACATTTTCCTAAGATCCCCTAAATCCTTCTTATTGAAAAAAACACACATCTGTCAAGTGGTCACTCACACCATTTTCGTTCGCGCCAATAAGTTGAAAAACATAAAAATCTCACGACTTAGTTGCGCTTCATTTTTCTAATTCTCTGAGACTTCGCACTTTTCTCTTGATCTGATGTTTGATTTGATACATTTTAATCTATTTTTTACACACTCAAAGCTTCGAGCCGATTTTGGCGTGTTATACTCTTATGCGTATGTCTCTGGAAAAGCTCAAGAATTTTTTATCAGTCGAGAGGAGTTTGAAATGAACAATAAGCATCTGGAACAGATGAAGTCGGGTAAGGGCTTTATTGCAGCCCTCGATCAGAGCGGCGGCTCCACGCCCAAGGCATTGGCTCTCTACGGTGTGCCCGAGACGGCTTACAGCAACGAAGAAGAAATGTTCGACCTGGTGCACGCCATGCGCACGCGCATCATCACCAGCCCTGCATTCAGCCATGAGAAGGTCTTGGGTGCCATCTTGTTTGAACAGACCATGGATCGTGAAATCGAAGGTAAGAAAACGCCTTCTTATCTCTGGGATGTCAAAGGTGTTGTTCCTTTCTTGAAAATCGACAAAGGCTTGGCAGAAGAAAAAAATGGCGTTCAACTCATGAAGCCGATTCCGGGTCTGGATGATCTGCTCAAGCGTGCCGTTGAGCGCGGCGTCTTTGGCACCAAAGAGCGCAGCGTGATCAAGGCTTTCAACAAAGAAGGCATCAAAGCCGTCGTCGATCAGCAGTTTGAACTCGCTGAACAAGTCATCGCCGCCGGTCTTTGCCCCATCATTGAACCTGAAGTTGATATCAACAGCCCTGAAAAAGAGCAGATTGAAGAAGAACTCAAGAATCAGATTCTCGAGCACCTCGATCAACTCGGTGACAAACTTGTCATGTTAAAGCTCAGCATCCCGACCAAAGCGGACGCTTACAAAGAACTCGTCGACCACAAGAACGTCGTGCGCGTTGTGGCCCTCTCCGGTGGGTACAGCCGTGACGAAGCCAATGAATTGCTGAAGAAAAACCATGGCATGATCGCCTCTTTCTCTCGCGCTTTGGCCTCTGACTTGAATGCCAACCAGAGCGATGAAGAATTCAACAAGAAGATTGGCGAAGCCATTGACAGCATCTATGAAGCGAGCTTGACCTAATTTTAGTTCAGCTTCTAGATCTCTTTGACACCAAATACGTGTTCAAAGAACACTTCATTAAGTCATCAAAAAGGGGAGCTCCTGATGTTTAGGAGCTCCCCTTTCATTTAAGTTTTAATCTTCTCAATTTTTTATCTTTTAATCTTTTTCGTCCTTTTCAGGATCTACTTTGTTCGCCGCTTCTTCCTCAACGATTTTAAGCTTCACGCGGGTAATTCGATGATCTTCAACCTCTAGAATCTGAATCTTCATATTATGTCTGACGACCTCTGGACGATCCCCATCTTCAGGAATATATCCTAATGCGTCTAAGACAAAGCCCGCTAGCGTATCAAAGTCCTCGTAATCGTCCTCTTCGAAGCGCAATTCAGGAATAAACTTCTTGATCGTCTCCAAAGACTCCATCGCATCAAGTTCATAATACCCTTGTGCATCCGCAGAGTATTCTTGCGCAATCTCTTGTTCATCATACTCATCTTCAATATTTCCGACGATTTCCTCCAAGAGATCCTCAACCGTCACCAAACCCGATGTACCACCATATTCATCTATGACGATAGCCATAGAAACACGCTCATTTTGCATGTCTCTAAATAGGGCATCCACATGTTTAGATTCTGGTACACGGTATACCGGTCGGAGTAATTTTCTGAGATCGAACGCATCATGCTGCGCTTTCGCTGTATAAAAAAGCAAATCGCGAATCGTTAAAACACCTTGAATATCGTCGATGTCTTCTTCATATACAGGAATGCGGCTGTATTTTTCCGACAAAGCAACCTCGATGACCTCTTCATAGCTCGCTTTGATATCGAGCGCCACCATATCTGTACGGTGCGTCATAATCTCGCTGACTTCTTTGTCGTTAAACTCAAAGATGTTTTGGATCATCTGACTCTCTTCAGCGTGAATCGTACCCGAACTCATGCCGACATCGACCATCATGCGAATTTCTTCTTCCGAAACCTTATTGTCAGCGGCCTGCGGAGAAATACGCAAAAGCTTCAGAATCACATTAGTTGAAAAGGTCAAAAGCTTTGTAAAAGGCTTCAAGACAAGGTCGATAACCCGCAGTAATCCAATGTACTTTTTCGAAAAACGCTCTGGGTTGTTTAAGGCCAAGCGCTTAGGAACTAGTTCCCCGAAAACCAAGGATAGATACGCCACCAAAAGGGTCACAAGCACGACGGCCAAACTCTTTAAGTGAGGGACGCGCTGCATGGGATCCAGCCACAGGACCAGTCGATCTGCAAACTTTTCTCCCGCAAACGCCGAAGATAAAAATCCCGCTAAGGTGACACCCACCTGGATCGTCGCCAAAAATGCGCTCGGATTTGAAATAAAATGCAAAATCTTAGCTGCAGCTTTGTTTCCGTCGGCCGCTTCTTTTTTGACTTTCGCATCATTGAGCGTGACGATCGCCATTTCAGAAGCAGAAAAGAAGCCGTTAATCAAAATTAGGATAAAAATCACCAGCAAATCTAAGCCAATACCACCTAAGGACATCGGATTTGTTGCTGCAACATGCTTAACCTGTTCAATCGCTTGATGTTGTGTCGCAGTTTGATTTAACTGCATCAATAAAGTTCCCATATGCGCCGCTACATATCCTGGCAACACGTAGCGACCAATTAGATTCATAAATTGTCCGGCAGGGCCTGTTATACTGCCACCGTCTTCCACGTCAATATCTCCTTTTATAACGAGGTGCGCCCTTGTACCAGTATTTGTTTTTGATTAACTCTGGCACAGTATGACACGCACATCTTATTTGAAAAAGTTCCGTTTATTATACCTTCTATGCACGACTTCTTCAGAAATGTTCCACGTGGAACATTTTAAGATTCTTGCAAATAACCCAATTGACTCAGTAAATGATCCAGATCTTCTTCATTTTGATATTCAAAAATGATCTGTCCTTTTCCTTTTTTTTGCTTAATATGCGTTTTTGTTGCATATCGATCACTGAGGAAACGCTCTATTTTTTTATAAAGCGCTTGTTCAGCATCGACCTTGAGCAAATCGGTTCCCTGTTTTTCTTTGTTTTCCTGTAAAACTTGTTGTTTCTTTAGTTGATAACGTTCAACCATGCGCTCGAGATCTCTCACCGAAAGACCTGCATCTCGACATTTTTCAGCCAAAGCAATCTGAACATCTTCATCTTCTACGCTCAACAACAATTTTGCATGACCAACATGAATATCACCTTCAGAGAGAAGATCTTGTACGTATTCACTCAATTGTAAAATGCGAACTGCGTTCGCGATGGAAGAACGACTTTTACCCAAGATTTCAGACAACTTCACTTGAGTCAAGCCAAATTCTTCAATCAATCTCATATAAGCTTTTGCTTCATCAACGGGATCTAAATCCTCACGCTGAATGTTCTCAATAACAGACTGAACAAAACGATTTTGATCATCGACCTCTCGAATTAGAACCGGTACATGCTCCAATTCCGCCATATGTGCCGCACGCCAACGTCTTTCACCCGCGATAATGGTGTATTCCTGATCATCCTGATCCTTTGACACGATAATCGGTTGCAAGATTCCGTGAACACGAATCGATTGAGCTAATTCCTTAAGCTGCTCCTCTGGAAAATTCTTTCTCGGTTGAGAGCGATCAGGATGCACGCGGCTCCATTCCACAAAGAGAACCTGGTTTTCTGTATCTTTTTTATCTTCTTTTTCTGTTTGTTGAATATTTTTCTTGTTTTGTCTAGAAGATACCGTCTGTTCCGCTTCATCCTGTTTGACGCTTTCGGTCTTCTTTTTTGTTTGTGTTTGTTCGAAAGTTTGATCGCCAAAAAGGGCAGAGAGGCCTTTTCCGAGCGCTTTTTTTCCGCTCTCGTTTTTTGCTGTTGTTTTTGTTTTTGGTCCTTTACTACTCGTCTTTTTCATTTTCTTACTGCTCGCTTCTCTCAATAATTTCTTTAACTAATTTTTGATAAGCTCGTCCACCTTTAGAAAAACGATCGTATTCATTAATGGTTTTTCCAAAGCCTGGCGCTTCACTCAATCGCACATTTCTAGGAATTAAAGTTTTGAAAAGAACATCTCCAAAGAAACGACTTACCTCATCTGTTACTTGTTTCGATAACTGCGTTCTTGAGTCGACCATCGTCATCACCACGCCCATGATATCGAGTTTGGGATTGAGATGATCTTTGATTCGTTGATAGCTATCCATCAAAGCTGTAACCCCTTCAAGAGCGTAATATTCTGCTTGGATCGGAATAATTATCTTCTTTGCAGCAACCAGAGCATTGATTGTTAACACCCCTAGAGATGGTGGACAATCTATGATGATATAGTCATATTTTTTCTTGATTTTTTTCAGGGCTTCTTTGAGCCGCTCTGAACGGTTCTCAGCAGAAGCCAACTCAACATCTGCCGCTGCCAAATTGATATTAGAAGGGCAGAGATCTAAATTTTTTCGTTCTGTCTCTTTGATAACTTCAGAAATCGGCATTTCTGATACCAAGACATCATATATAGACTTCTTGATTATGCTCTTTTCGTAGCCCAAACCGCTGGTTGCGTTGCCCTGCGCATCCAAATCCAAAAGAAGTGTTTTCTTCCCTTTAAGTGCCAGATATGCTGCGATGCTGACGCTCGTTGTCGTTTTCCCAACACCGCCTTTTTGATTTACAACAGCAATAATCATAAGGTTCTTGCCTCCTTTGCACATAGTAGCAAATCTTTTTTTCTCATTTTTATTGTTTTTTCAAATTGATTTATCTCATTTTTACATTTCCATTTTTTGCCCGTTTTTTTACTAGTTTTCTGTTTATTTTTGTTTTTCGCTTCAAAAATGTTCCACGTGGAACATTTTTTTCTTGCGTGCGCAAACGATTGGATCGTCTGTCGAGTTTTGTTTGTGCGTCGAATGTTTTAGACGTCATTTTTTGAACAACTCACAAATTCAAAGATTCAATGGCTCTCTTGTGAATTAGAGCGAAAAAGGCATCTCGATTCGTCATACCCCGCTTTGTCGAGTTCAATTTCTGCTTTTTCTTAAAACAAAAAAAAATGTTCCACGTGGAACATTTTTCAAAAAAAAGGCCTCCCGTTTTTTGAACTTTTCTGTGTCCATGAAACGGGAGGTCTGTTCAGTTTTTTTCAAAACAAAAGGCTTCTCAATTGATGCCTTGTTTTTCAAGAAGCATCAGTTCACGATTTCTGCGTATTGAGCATTTTCTTTGATAAATTCTCGGCGAGGTTCCACCTGATCACCCATCAACAAAGAGAAGGTCTCATCCGCAGCCTGCGCATCTTCTAAAGTTACTTTTAGCAGACGTCTTGCTTCTGGATTCATGGTTGTTTCCCATAACTGATCTGCATCCATTTCACCCAACCCTTTATATCTTTGAATTTTTGGATTGGTCCAGCCTTGCTCTTGTTTAATTTTCTCTACGCCCGCTTCATCGTAGGCGTAGAAACCTTGCTTGTTATCATAGACTCTATAAAGTGGCGGACATGCGATATATACATGTCCATTTTCAATCAGCGGCCTCATGTATCTAAAGAAGAAGGTGAGCAGTAGCGTACGGATATGCGCCCCGTCAACGTCGGCGTCCGCCATGATGATCACTTTGTTATAACGCAATTTTGACAAGTCAAATTCGCTATCGATACCTGTACCCAAGGCCACAATAACAGGTTGGAGTTTTTCATTCTTGTAAACCTTATCGATACGGGTGCGTTCAACATTCAGCATCTTACCCCAAAGAGGAAGGATCGCTTGATATTTGCGTTCGCGGCCATTTTTAGCTGAACCTCCTGCCGAATCACCCTCAACGATGAAGATCTCACAATACGTGGGATCCTTTTCCTGACAATCTGCCAATTTGCCAGGAAGAGAAACACTGTCGAAAATGCTTTTCCGGCGCGTTAATTCTCTAGCTTTTTTCGCCGCTTCACGGGCTGTGCTTGCAGCGATGGCCTTTTCAATGATGGAACGAGAAACATCTGGATTTTCTTCTAAGAAAGCTGCCAACTTATCATTCATCGTTTGTTCGACGAGCGTTCTCATTTCAGTATTACCGAGTCGAGATTTCGTTTGACCCTCAAACTGTGGATTCGGTAATTTCACCGAAATAATGGCACAAATGCCTTCGCGCACATCGTCTGCCTGCAAGTTATTATCGTTGTCTTTGAGAAATTTATATTTACGGGCATAATCGTTGATCACCTTGGTCAAGGCCGCACGAAATCCCGTCAAGTGCGTTCCACCTTCAAAGGTTGAAATATTGTTCGCATAACTGAGCACATTTTCGTTATAAGTGTTGTTGTACTGAATCGCGACCTCAGCAAAAGAATCATCGACCTGCTTGCTGATATAAATCGGTTCATGTAAAACCTCATGATTACGATTAAGGTATTTGACAAAGGATTTGATGCCACCTTCATAGTGCAACTTATTTTTAATGGCTTCCTCGCCACGATCATCTTTAAGATAGATCGTCACTTCGCGATTCAAAAAAGCCATTTCTCGATAGCGAGACATCATGCGGTCAAAATCGAAGGTGCAATCGGGGAAAATTTCTGGATCCGGCTTAAAAATGGTCTTGGTCCCGTGCTTCAAAGGATCACAATCTCCGACCACCGTCAGCTCTCGCGTTGTTTTGCCTCGTTCAAAGCGAATCTGATGTGCTTTAGCTTCTCTATAAACCGTCACTTCCATCCATTCGGAAAGCGCATTGACGACCGACGCACCCACACCGTGCAAACCGCCCGATACAGAATAAGCACCCCCGCCAAATTTGCCGCCTGCGTGCAATTTGGTATGAACGACTTCAACTGTGGGCAGACCGACTTTTGGATGCGTTTCAATAGGAATCCCTGATCCATTGTCGACAACTTCAACCGATCCATCTTTATTCAACGTAACATGAATGGTATCGCAACGACCCGCCAGAGCTTCATCGACGGAATTCGCCACAATTTCATAAATCAAATGGTGTAAACCGCGCTGAGTCGTATCACCGATATACATGCCGGGACGTTTGCGCACCGCTTCCATGCCTTCAAGAACCTGTATTTCCTGAGCCCCGTAGCTCTTTTCGTTGTGCGTATTAAAGCTTTCATCAAGCTCTATTTCATCGTGATTTTCCTTAAAATTGTCATCGGTCATGGCGTGAATATTTTCAGCCTCATTTTGAATACCTTCAGCTTCTTCATTCCAATTGATTTCACTGTCGTGCTGACCGTTTGGTTTAAGTATTTTTTCTTCTTTTTCGAAGTTTATTTCTTTATTTGGCATGTTTTGTTTCCTTTCTTTTCGCTTCTTCATAACGCTGATTCAATGTTTTTAAGGATATCGAACTGATATAAAGACCCTCCAAAGTCAAAATTAAAGTTCGCGGAAAGTCTGTCGTCAGGTCATATAAAAGACCTTGTTCTTGCGCCCTTTCCAAAAAAAGCAAACTATCACCAGACGGGTTTTGTGTACAAAAATCAAGATCAAAAAAACCCGTCACATATTTAAGCGGGATGCTCTTATGTTCTCCTAAGTCAATATACATAAGTATAGTTTAGCGGAGAAAAGAGTCCAATAACTCATTGATTGTTCAATTTATAATTATTCTAGATTTTGAATATTTATGCACTTTAATTTTATAAAAAGGCATTCTCGGGCTTTTTAAGGCCCTTCTCGTCCAGCTTAAAACTTAATTATGTTGGACTTAATATTCTCAAACGGCATTGATATAAACATCAGATAAAAATGCGCTTTTCAAAACAACTTTTTCGAATCAGGCTTATGAACCCGTCTTATAGCAGATCTTCATTTTCTGATTCTTCTGGTAAACCATCTTCCGTCACGAAATCTTCAAATATCAATTCTTTTGCTGTCGACGTTTTCCCCATCGATTCTTCTTGATCCAATTTTTCTTGATCCACTTCTTCTTGAGCCGCTTCTTCCTTCCTTTTTTCTTTTTCGCTTCTTTTTCTTTCTCTTTTCAAGTCCTCGCTCATTTTTTGAAGCTCCTGATTTTGAGCTTCATCACTTTCTACTTGTTCTAAAATTTGAGCGCCTGAATCGGACTGAATGATTCTGATTTTCCCGTGATCAATT
>JAEWGS010000082.1 GCA_023388205.1 Bacillota bacterium | reverse complement strand
GCGGCTTGATCTAGATTTTGCCCTTCGTAGCAGAGGGTGACGTCTTCGAGGCGAAGATACGCGGGGACCGCTTTTTGAACTTTTGCAAAGCTTTGCCGCGAAACGGCTTTGGGAAGGCTATTTGAGGAATCTTCTTCTGGATCATCAAGAATGCGCTGGATGCGACGCGATGAAGCGAGGGCTTTGGAAGATAAGATCATCAGTTTGACGAACTTTAGGAGCTCGACCAAAATGCCCGCCATATAGCTATAGAGTGCAAGCAGCGTACCAATACTCAAGTTTTCATGCTGCACATAGTGACGGCCCAAGATGAGCAAGGCGATGATTGATGCATTGATGAGCAAAATGGTGAGCGGCGTCTGATAAGCAGAAAGCCCTTGAGCCTTACTTTGCATCCGAAAAAGTTGACGATTCTCTTGAGAAAAAAGCTCGAATTCATGTTCTTCAAGACAATAACTACGTAGCGTTTTGAGACCTAAAATATTCTCACTGATGCGTCTTGTGATGAGATCAAAAGCATTCTGAACGAAAGAAAAGTAGGGTAAAGAAAAGCGGTTGATCAGACAGATGGCAAAGCCCAAAAGCAAGACTAAAGCGCTGAGCAAGAGGGCGAGATGAGCGTTGAGTCCAAAGCTCATAACAAGGGAGCCTAAAACGACAAATGGCGAGCGAAGCATGAGCCGAAGCATGAGGTTGAGGCCCGATTGCACCTGTTGCGCATCTGCGGTTAAACAGGTCAAAAGATGTTCAGAGCCGTAATGCTGTATTCGTGCCGCGGGGAAGGCAGAGATCTTGAAAAGGAGATCTTTGCGCAGACTGTAGCCGACTTTCATTGCGGCGGCACTTGAAAAATACTGCGCCAAAGTGGCCATCAAAATTCCGATCAAAGCGATGCCCAAAAGTTCAGCGAGACTCAGGATAAGGACTTGGCTTCCGTTGTCATCGCTCAAATGATCGATCATGTGCTTGATGATGAGCGGGACGCAAAGTTCTAAGAGCGTTTCAAGGAGTTTGAACAGAGGCGCGAGACTCGCATAGATCGGATGCTCACGAAAAAGGCGACGCAGGACGTGAATCATGGCTTATTTCTCACTACAAAAATATTGGTAAAGCGCGAGGGTCACCGCTTTTGAGAGCTGATAGCGCTCGGTTTCATCGAGCAGAAGCTCTATATCGCGCTCGTTTTTTAGATTTCCAAGCCAAAGGCGCATCACTGCTCCATTTAGGAAGCGACCTTCAAGTGTGTCGCCTTCGACTGCCGCAAAGGTTTTCGTATTTTTGTAGCTGAAAAGGCTATAGGCGACGTGATCGGCAAAGAGCGGACTTTGACTTGGCGTATACTGATCGGGTGCCAAGAGGGGAACAAGCAGCTGTAACTGGTCACTGAGTAACTGTGCAAGGCGTTGTCGAGATGCGTCATCATAGCGTTGATATGTGGGATAACTCGGCTGGTAAGCAGGGTTTTGATCTCTCCGATAATACTTTCGAACGCCTTCGTCATTGAGTCTCGCTGATTCATTGCTCACGTACTCTAAGCCAAAGCCTCGCTGAGAGCGAGGGCCAGCGTCAGGCCTAAAGGCGAGCTTTAAGTAAACGGCATGTTGAACGCCACTGAGATAGTCCAGCAACTGTCTTGCTTCCTCAGAGGTGCCTAAGCCTTGAGCGATGCCGCGAGGGCTTTGGACGACTTGAGCAACATCGCTGGCGCGTAAAACGATGGTCTTTGCGTTGTCGATAGCGCGATCGAGTGTGGCGAGGGAGGCCGGATCGAGGGGATCGGAACTGACGTAAGTCGCTTCTGTTTCTTCGGCCTTTCCTTCAGTGTTTTGAGCGATCAGATTCGCTCCGCTTTTTGCATTTGCCGGATCCTTGACTTGTTCCGTTATCACTCCAGACGTGTGTTGTGTTGTTTGCGTCGTCGATAGGGCCGTCTCTTGTTCCGGTGCCTGGGCGCCGCTTTGCCAATTTGCTTTCCATTTCAAGTAAGCGTCTTTTTCTTCACGAAGAAGAAGTTCGGCAGCTTCAAAGACGCGTGCATAAGCGCCGGACAGACCATTTTCTTGATTCAAAATGTAGACGCGCGCGCCCAAAGCTTCGAGCTGATAGGCGGTGAGCTTGGCAAGATCTTCGTATATTTCACTGATTTTCATGCTCTTTTGAGTGAGCGACAAAGTGACATCCGCTTCATCTTCTAGAAGTCCTGCATCTAAAAAAATGACGGCACCTCGCAGGGCCTGAGGACCATAGGGGCGGGACACAAAAGGCTGTGAAGAGCTGATCGGTAAGAGATCAATGCTGTACTCGGAGCTCCAAAGCGAGGCCCGGTTTTCCTTTTTGTCTTTCGATAGGCTGGGATCGACCTTGACATGGCGCATGGTCCAGCCAATTTCCGCCGAAGCATCATCAGAATTTTGTCCGCCTGTACTCGGAATGTTTAAGCCGGATGTGACTTCAGATTGCGGGGAACTTTCGTCATCGCTTTCGGGTAAGAAGCCCTCATAATTCTCAATGGCTACTGTTTCGCCTGTTTTCGGATCGATTTGATTGGTGCGCACACGATTTTCGATCACCTCGGGATTGAGAAATTTTCCTTCGAGCTGATTGTCTTTGAGAAAGCTGAGGTCCGCTTGCTTGCAGGCGCTCAAAGGAAGGACGCATAGAATGGCTAGAATCAGTGCGACAACTTGTAATTGAAAGCGAGCTAAAGACAGAGATTTTTGCATGAAAACCTTTTAGTAGGACACTTATTTAGTGGGGTGCTTATTTAGTGGGGCGCTTTTGCCCAAAGCTGTTCGGGATAAAGACCACGGTTGTGTAAATCATGGATGCGTCTCAAAACTTCGGGTTTATCCTCTTGGTATGTGACGCCAAACCAAGCGTCTTGAGAAGGGAGAACTTGCACAGAAACGCGTTTGGACTCCATGAGATCTGTGACGACCGTAGGTAGATAGAGTTCTGCTTTGATGGGATTATGTTCAAGCGCATCCGTCAAAAAGGCAGGTAAGCGCGATTCGATTTCGTCTAAGAAGCGAATCGGAAAGCCCCAGAAATTCATGGAAACAAGCGTGTTCGGATCGAGTTCACGCACATTTGCCTCATCACTTTGATCCAAAATACCGTTAGGGGTTTGGACGATTTTGGTGCGTTCATCGACACGGAGGAGCTCGCCTTGAGAGCCAAGTTTACAGACACCTCGCGCGACAGAGCCATGTGCAGAAACGGTATTTCTGAGCTGATAGCCAATCATCGCGTAATGGGTGTCGAGGAAGCTCACCGGCTGATCCAGCCAATCCGACATCAATTTGAAAGCGCTTGGCCCATAGTAATCGTCAGCGTTGAGCGCGGCAAAAGGGCCGGTGATTTGCGGTCGTGCGCAAAGGACCGCATGCGCAGTACCCCAGGGCTTGCTGCGACCATCGGGCACAGAAAAGCCTTCGGGCAAGTCGTCGAGATGCTGATAGGCGTAATCTACATCAATATAAGGCCGCATACGTTTGGCGATGCGTTCTTCAAAAAGCTCTCGGTGCTCTTCTTTTATAATAAAAACGACGCGCTTAAAGCCTGCACGCACCGCATCATAGACGGAATAATCCAGTATGACAGAACCGTCTTGACCCATTGGATCCATTTGTTTTAATCCACCGTAGCGACTGCCCATTCCAGCGGCCATTACCAATAAATTTTTCTCAGCCATTGTTAGCACCCCATTCAGGATCGGTTCCTTTCATTCTAAAGGATAAAAAATGGCTTTTGAAGAGCGCGAATTGCAACCTTTTGGTTAAGATTTTCTGGAAACTTTGAGCGGATTTCGATCGACTTGGATGGACCTCAGTTTCATGTGCTTTGGGGACATGCAAAGTGAGCATATGGAGCGAAATAAGCTGATTTGAGGCTAAAATTATTCGCCCGTGAACTAAAACCTTGAGAACTTCAATTTTGCAAGAGCGATTAGGAGCAAATTTCCTGCCTAAATCAGTGAAGCGATGGAATGAACTTGCAAAATCTAAAAAGTCGACTTGCCAAGTCTTCATTGTTCAACTACAATGTCTAGCGTTCTTCAATTCACGCAGGTGTAGTTCAGTGGTAGAACATCAGCCTTCCAAGCTGATTATGTGGGTTCGATTCCCATCACCTGCTGTCGGGCGGTCCAAGACCGCCGTTTTTATGGGTCCA
>JAEWGS010000018.1 GCA_023388205.1 Bacillota bacterium | reverse complement strand
TCTCTCATCTCGTTATTTAACTTTTTTCGTGAAAGATTTGAGCGATAGGTTAAAATTGTGCCCGATAGGATTAGGAGGAGCAATTATGGCACGTATTATTGGTCATTCATTGAAGAACATTCCTTGGCAAGAACGTCCTGAGGGCTGCAAACACCCTTTGTGGCGTTACGATCAGAACCCTGTGATTCCGCAAGACTTACTGTCGCGTTCGAACAGCATTTTCAACTCGGCCGTGGTGCCTTTCAAAGATGGATTTGCAGGCGTATTTCGCTGTGATGATCAAGCTCGTTCGATGGATATCCACGTGGGTTTCTCAAAAGATGGCTTGAATTGGCAGATCGCTGAGGAACCTTTGCACTTCGAGAACGAAGCCGAAAATCCGGAGATTTTTCGATATGAATATCGCTACGATCCCCGCGTGATTGAAATTGAGGGGCGTTATTACATCAACTGGTGTAATGGCTATCATGGGCCGACGATTGGCATGGCTTACACAGATGACTTTGAACACTTCTATCAGATGGAAAATGCATTTCTGCCTTACAACCGAAATGGGGTGCTGTTTCCGCGTAAGATTAATGGTGAATACATGATGTTGTCTCGCCCTTCGGATACGGGACATACGCCGTTCGGAGATATCTTTATTAGCCAATCTAAGGACCTCGAATACTGGGGTAAGCACCGTCACGTGATGAGCACGGTCAAAGGAAATCCTTCGGCCTGGCAGTCGACCAAGATTGGGGCGGGCCCTGTGCCGATCGAGACGGATGAGGGCTGGTTGCTTTTTTATCACGGAGTGCTTAATTCCTGTAATGGCTTCGTCTATGCCTTCGGGGCGGCACTTTTGGATTTGAATGAGCCTTGGAAAGTGCTCTATCGTTCGCAAGATTATTTGTTGAGTCCCAAAGAACTTTATGAGCGTGTGGGCGACGTGCCCAATACGGTTTTCCCGTGCGCAGCTTTGACTGATGCGGATACAGGGCGCATCGCAATTTATTATGGCTGCGCAGATACGGTGACTTCACTTTGCTTCACGCAAGTTGACTTGCTTTTAGACTGGCTTAAGTCACACGCTTTAAGCTGAATGGTTCCTGACGAAAGTCGGAGAGGCTATGGCGCTCAAGTTGAGTTGAGTGGTGAAGCTTGCTTCTGGCGACCTTTGCTTTGAGAAGCTTAGTGATGTGAAGTCAGGTGCTTTGAAGTTCATGTCTATGACGAAGGCAGAGAGGAGTCCACGGTGTTACGAATAAAAATTCAAGATCTACCCCCAGCCCTAGAACCTGGAGTGAGGGCCTTGGCCCCGGACTTGGGCTTAGACTGTATTACGGAAGGATCCAGTGATTTTTTGATTCGAGAAGCTGATCATAATGCCTTAAGTGAAGAGGCGGGTCTGCTACGGATTGATTATGAGCATCCGTCCGGCTTTTACCGTATGCTCAACTTGGCCTGCCATGGTGAAAGGCAACATTTTGCGACCAAAAGCCTTTTTCAAGACTGTGGGGCGATGCTCGATTGTTCGAGAAATTCGGTGATGTCCGTTGAGGCATTGAAACGTTATATGAGATGTATGGCGCGTATGGGCTTGAACCTTTTGATGCTCTATACGGAAGACACCTATGAGTTGCCCCAATACCCCTATTTTGGCTACGGGAGGGGACGCTATACCGAAGCGGAAATCAGAGAGCTCGATACGTATGCGGCGAACCTGGGGATCGAATTAGTTCCTTGTATTCAAACACTGGGACATCTTGAAAAAGTTTTGCGTTGGCCTTTTGCGAATGAAATTAAAGATACAGAGGAAGTTCTGTTGTGCGAGGACGAGAAGGCGCTGGCTTTTATTGAAGAGATGCTCAAAAGCTGCGCCAAACTCTATCGCAGTCGCCGCGTTCATGTGGGAATGGATGAGGCCTTTGGTGTGGGAACAGGTCGCTATCGAGAGATCTACGGTGAAAAGGCGATGCGTCCGATTTTGCAAAATCATATGCGTCAAGTCGCGACAATTTGCGAACGCTTGGGGCTTGAACCGATGATGTGGTCGGATATGCCTTGCAGAGCAGTGAGCCGCCAGGGCTATTATGACTTGGGGGATGACAGCGAGGAAGCCATCCGAAATCGAGCCAAGGATATCGTTCCGCCTAATATGGCTCAAGTGTATTGGGATTACTACAAAAACGACTTGGCGCCTTACCAGATGATGCTGGACCGTCACCGCTATTTTGGTGTCGAGATCTGGTTTGCTGGCGGTGCTTGGACTTGGAATGGCATCGTGCCGAATCTTCAAAAAGCTTTATACACGACAGATCTGCAAATCCAAGCTTGCACGAAGACGCAAACGCAACATGTGCTTTGCACGTGCTGGCAGGATAATGGAGCAGAAATCGACCTGCTTTGTGCCTTGCCTACATTGCAACGCTGGGCTGATGCGATGTATGGCGACTTAGCACTTGATCCCACAAATCCGGGACGTGTGACGGAGGCCTTTCGATCTGCTTTTTATCGCTGCTGTGACTTGCCGATGGAAGCTTTTGAGATCCTAGGTGCAATTGATCTTTTGCCGGGAGTGACGGAGCACAATTTACAATGCGTGAATCCGGCGAAATATTTTTTGTATCAGGATGTCGAACTTGCTTTGTTTGATGCACATGTGAAACTGGAGTTTGCTGATCACTACAGCAACTTGGCTTTGCGTTTAGAAACTCTGATTGAGCAAGAAAAAAAGGCTTCGCTAAAACAAGGGGACGAGATCTCAAATCAGCAGGCTGGCCGCCTTTTGATGACGTATTATGCGCGACTTTTACGCGTTTTAGAGTTGAAGGTCGCTCTGGGGATTCAATTGAGAGACGCTTATGTGACGCAAGATCGTGCGGTATTAAAAGTGCTCCTTGAAGAGACTTTGCCGACCTTGAGAAAACGTCTGAAGAAAATGCACCGCGGACGTGAGAAACTTTGGATGAATCAAAGCAAGGCGCAGGGCTATGAGGTGCTCGATATTCGTCTCGGGGCGATTGAAGCGAGACTCAAAACGGTGAAGCGGCATATCCGAGCTTATTTAGAAGGAAATGAGCAGGCTTTGGCTCACTTAACTGAAGAAAGATTAACGTATAACGGAAGTGAAGGAGAGGCCGTTTTTCAGCAGCTCCATGAAAATATGTGGCACAAAATTGTATCTCCTAATCCATTGTCGATGTGAGGTGATGAGATGACTCGAAACAAACAAGTTAGAACGAGACTAGCTGTGTATCTCGGCTTGAGCCTTTTGATGATCCCCTTTGTGTCTTGCCGCTCTTCTAGCGCGCCGGCAGAACAGACTTCAGAGACAAGCTTCTCTTTGCTCGAAAGCGTTCAAGGAGAAGCGTCTGAAGATGTAGCTCTAAAAGGCCAATACTATATTGATCCGGATCTTTGGCTCGTCCGTTCGATACAGGGAGGACAGCACAAGAAACTGGCCTTGCTGACCTTTGATAACGTGCCCAATGGATCCGCGCTGGATATTGCGACGGCGTTGGAGTCTAAGGGTTTGAGAGGACTCTTCTTTGTCAATGGAAATAAGTTGAGTCAGGAGTCAGATCGCAAAATTATTCAAAAGCTTTATGAACGCGGGCACAGTATCGGCTGTAATGGGCGCACGGGGGCGAATCTGTCCGGTGTGGATGAGTCTTTGCAACGCAAAGAAATCGAAGACAATATTAAGCAAATAGAAACGATTACAGGGGCCCGTCCTCGCTTTTTTAGACCCCAGCAAGGCGATGCGGATCAAAAGACTCTGGACATTTGCGCAGAAAACAATTTGATTTATATGGAATGGTCCTTTGGTTATGACTGGATGGACGGATACCAAAATAAAGACAGTTTGACGAATGCGATCTTACAAGAAAGCCCACTCAAAGATGGCGTCAATTTGTTGTTCCATGATTTACCTTGGACGGCAGAAGCAATACCTGGCATTGTGGATGGCTTACAAGCCAAAGACTTCCTCATCGTGAACCCGTCTGAAATCGCCAAAGCACCAAGCTCTGTAGCTGCGCCGAATAAGCGCCAGGAAATTGTTGGCGAGGATGTGACTACAGCTCAGAACGAGACCAGCGAGAACACGTCGCAAGCATCGCAATAATCAACTCGCTTTAATTTAGGAAAAAAGATGAGCTTTTTTGTGGGCTCAAGGTGATGAGTCAAGAGCCACTTAATTTTCTGCTGTGACCACGAAGAATATTCATTAAAGCGCGTGTAGAAAATACAAAAATGTTGCGTCTTAGAGACAGAAAAAGAGTCAACAATTATAAAAATTAAGAGCTTCTTAAGATTTAGGGCGAGTCAAAATTACCAAAAGGCATCTGATAAAAAAACGATTTTAGGGCAAAATGACTTCATTTCGAATAAGCCAAAGGCCCATTTAGGCCAGCTGTGTTAAACTAGACCCACTGTATGAGACGCCTTGTACAGACTAAAAATCCGTGGGTTTAAGAAGCCGTTTGTGAAATCTTGTTACACATCGATTCACAGTGCGGAGGAAGAAACTGAGGAGATTTAAGTTTTGAAAAAGCAACATCAAGCTCATGCCTTGCCCACTCAGCAGGCGCAACAAGATAGCCTGCCGAAATTGGCAATTCATACGGAGCGTAGTGTTCCGCGGCGAATTTCTGCTGCTGAAGGTTTAGAAACTGAAAGTGAATTTTTCAGTGACTTTGAAACCTATTCAGGCAAGGGCTATGACGCACTTGTCAGTGAAACTCTTTTGAATGAAGGTATTTATCCGAAGCGACTTGCTTCGCTCGAAGAAGATAAGACGCCCAAGGCGATTCCTACGGCGCGTCTTGTTCGTTATCTTTCTGCGGGCGCAGCTTTTGCTGTGGTTTTCACCGCCTTGGTTGCCTTGAAGCCCTACGCAACATCAAAATCTGTTGATGGTCAGGCAGCTCCTTTACTTGAGGCGAAAGAACTTCAAACTTCTGAAACAGGACGAAATGCCGATCGACTTTTGGTTTTGAATCGCTTAGACCGCAGTGATTTGAAGATTCGCATTGCGAAGAAAACAGAAACGACTCAAAAGAAAAAGGAACAACCCAAAACAGTTCTCAAAGCGCTGGGACAAAATTACATGGCCAATGTGATTATTCCCACAGAGGCAGAAAAAGAAGCTATTTTACCGTCTGAAGTTCAAGCCATTGTTGATGAGAAGCAGGATGGGCAACAGACCGAAAAAGCACTCGAAATTTCGAAAGAAACCCCCAAAGAAACAAAAGCTCCCGTTCATTTGCTGACGCCCCCAGAAACAGCGAAACATAGTGGCGATCGCAGTGCGAACCTTGGGAATGATGATCGTAAGGATGATCCTGAGAGGGAAGACGTGACCAAACCAAGTTCCATATTGGGGACTTTGCCGACAGAAAAAGAGACAGAACCCACAGAAGCGTCTACCGAAGAAACAACAGCTCCGGCCGAGTCAGTCAAAGAGTCGGTTCAAGAATCATCCGAGGAGACAACGGCTCCGACTTCAGCTGAAGAAAGCTCTGCGACGGAAACTCGAACAGAGCCGTCAGAGGATGTCGTTGTTGATACCCCCGAAGAAAATAATAACTACATTTATCAGCCGCAGGGCGATGAGCTTGAAAAATTCTACAAGCTCGTGGCCGCAGAAGCTTCACCGTTTTGGGATTACGGTGGTCAGATGCGTATCGCTAAAGTTGTTATGAACCGCTTGAAGTCTGGGCGCTATGGAAATACGCTCACTTCGGTGATTGAGTTTCCGGGTCAATTCACTCCGGTGATGGATGGATCGTATTTGAGCAGAACTGCGACTGAGGTTCAAAAGCAGGCCGTCCGCGATGCCTTGGCAGGCGGTGGATCAGACATCTTTGATGATACCGTTATTGGTTTTTGCACCGAGGAAGTGTACCGTACGAATCCTTACTTCCGTGACGGTGGAGACCTAGAGGTCGTTGAGCACTATGGTGGTGTGGTGTTCTTTAAGTTTTCTTGGACCTGATGCAATCCTACTGACTTAATTCATGATCACAAAAAACGAGGAGCTTTTAACGCTCCTCGTTTTGTTTAATAAGAAAATCTAAATTTTAACGGCTCACTGACACAGAGAACGCAGCGAGCCGCGGCATGAATTTATTCAGTGCACAATTGGAGCAGTCGCTCGATGATTGGGGCAAGTTCTTCATCCATGTCATAAGTCTCAATGCGGCCGGCGTCCATGGCAGATGCGATAGACGGGTCAATAGGCAGTTTGGCGAAGACAGGAATTTGCTCTTTTTGAGCATATTCATCCAGATGGCTTTTGCCAAAGATTTCATGCGCATGTCCGCAATCAGGACAGATGAAATGGCTCATGTTTTCGACGAGGCCAAGGACAGGAATCTCCATTTTTTGGGCCATGCGAACAGCTTTGGTGACAATCATAGAGACAAGATCTTGCGGACTGGTGACAACGATGGTTCCAGTGACAGGCAAGGATTGAAAAACGGTTAGCGGGACGTCCCCAGTGCCAGGCGGCATATCAACAAAGAGATAGTCGAGTTCGTCCCAATAGGTGTCGGTCCAAAACTGGCGCACGAGATTGGCGATGACAGGCCCTCTCCATACGACGGGATCTTCAGGATTTTCAACCATCAGATTGACGGACATCACTTTGACGCCGAAAGAACTTTCCTGAGGCATCATACCTGCTTCGCTCTGAAAGATCTGACCTTCGACACCGAAGGCTTTGGGGATTGAAGGTCCAGTAATATCCGCATCGAGGATGCCGACGCGCATACCTTGACGAGCCATCGCAGCAGCGAGCAGGGAAGTGACGGAACTTTTTCCGACGCCGCCTTTGCCGCTCAAGATGGCGATGACATTTTTGATCGTGTTGGCATTGCCTGTCGGGAGCTGAGAAATGGCGGCTTGGCCTTTTTGAGCGAGATATTCAGCTGCTTTTTTCTTAAGCTCGGCTTCACGACGCTTGCGTTCTTCAGGATCGGTAATGAGATGGTAGTCTTTTGACATGTCTATCCTCCTCGTTTTCTCTTTCTTATCCTAACGAATTTTTTGAATAAACATCCTCGAAAAGGACACAAAAGCGAACGAAAATTCCTCTACCTCAAAGGAGACCGCTAAGTTGTCTTAAAGTTCGGCCACCATTCGCCCAGAAGGGCTTCCCCCTGAAGTCGCGCTTAGAAGGGCTTTCTTCTGAGGTCCTCTTTGTCTCATTTATCTCATTTCTCTCATTTTTATAAAAATTCTCAGAAAATTCGAGAATGAGATAAGGATTACCGTTTATACTATTGAAGATTGATAAAGAGGGGGCGCCATGGAATTAACAAAGGGCTTGTTTAAGAAAATAGCAGGACTGCTCACTTTGGCTGCGGCCTTGTGGTGGATCAGTCAAAATTTAGCGTTAATTCCTCATTTTATCGGACGTTTTGCGTCGATTTTATCGCCTCTCATTCTCGGCGTATTTATCGGCTTCATCTTAAATATTCCGACGGCGGCCATTGAGAAATCTCTATTCTCTTTGTCGTGGGGAAAGCATGACCGCTGGCGCATGAAGCTGAAGCGTCCACTCAGTCTGGTTTTTGGCTTGCTGATTGTCGGCGGCATTTTGTCCCTGATTTTGGGCTTGATTTTGCCTGAATTGGTCAATGCATTGCGAGGCTTGGCTATTGAGTTACCTAATTTCTTTCAGAAGATTCAGGATTTCCTAAAAGTTTCTATCCAAAAGCACCCAGAACTCCAAAAAGCTTTCTCGGTGATGAACTTTCAGTACGACAAAGTTGCGATTCAAGTGCAGGCGTACATTCAAAATGTGGCGATGTCGGGCCTCAACGCAACCAGCAATTTTCTGATTACTTTGGTTTCGAGCTTCTTTGTCGTCATTTTGGGAATTATTTTTGCCATTTATGGCACTTTGTCGAAAGATCGTATTTCATACATGGGCCGCAAGTGCTGTTACGCTTTGTTTTCTGAACCGCGCGCGGATCAGCTGATTAAAATCGTGACTTATGTGGTCAGGACCTTTACGCGCTATATATCTGCACAGATTATGGAGGCAGCCATTTTAGGTTGCTTGGTTTTCTTTGGCCTGACGATTTTTGGCTTCCCCTACGCGCTGATTCTCGCGGGTCTCGTATCAATTTGTGCCCTGATTCCTATTTTTGGTATTTACATTTCTGGGGCCGTGGGTTGTTTGTTGATTCTCATCGATAGCCCGCCTCGTGCGCTGGGATTTGTTTTACTTTTGCTGGCGATTCAGCAATTTGAGGGGAACGTCATTTATCCCAATGTCGTGGGGAATAAAGTGGGACTTCCGCCTGTGCTCGTCTTTGCATCGGTTGTTTTAGGTGGCCGTTTCTTCGGCCTTTGGGGTTTGTTGCTTGGTGTACCGGTTACTTCGGCGGCTTATGCGCTTTTGAGTCATCGTGTTCATCAGAAAATTCACCACAAATCAATTGCTGAAGAAAAATACGCCATTCCGATGGACTTGTCAGATTTCGAAGAGGAGATTAAAGAGATCGAAGGCGCAGATGAAGACGCGATGCGCCTTGTGCGTGTCGATCAAGATGCAAGGATGCGTCATGTTCTAAACAAGAATTATCTCAAAGCACCCTGGACATGGCCTAAACTTCAGCCGGCAAAGCGGCGGATTTTGCACCTTTTCTCTAGCGTTTCTTTGAAAATGAAAAATAAGACAAATCATCTAACGGAAAAAAAGAAGGATCCGACTCTGCCTGACCGTAGGCCTCGATCAGATCAGAGTCCTAAGCGTTAAAATTTTATTGATCGTTTTGAAGTCTTCGTATGACAAAACTGTCCGCTTCAAAACGGCGCAAGATAAAAGCTGAAACTGTCTCAATGCGAATTCTAAGGGCGCGGCAGTCGACGCGCTTTGTTGCGCCTGATCTTTGAGAAAATATTCTCGGTGGAGTCTGGTGTAAATGGCTTGAAAAATATCAATTGCGGAATTACTATTATGAAGTTAAGTTTGACGATTCGGGCGAAAGTCCGTCTCATATAAAAGCTGCACTTCCTTGTGAAGTGTCAAATTTGGGGAGGGTTCCTAATGGCCATTAAGGTAGGTATCAACGGTTTTGGACGTATTGGTCGTCTCGTTTATCGTGCGATCTATGATGCGGGTCTTTTGGGCAAAGAGATCGACGTGGTTGCCGTGACAGATATGAGCACAGACGCGGCTTACTTTGCTTATCAGATCAAGTATGATTCAACTCAGGGTCGCTTCAACGGTGAAGTGAGCTCCAAGAAGAGTGCTGCCAATGTTGAAGAAGATGACGTTTTCGTCGTCGATGGCAACGAGACGCGTTGCATCATGGCTGCTCGTGAACCCAAGGATTTGCCTTGGAAAGAATTGGGCGTTGAGTATGTGATCGAGTGCACGGGCTTGTTCACGCAAAAAGAAAAAGCTGAAGGCCACCTCGAAGCGGGCGCGAAGAAAGTTTTGATCTCTGCTCCGGGTAAGGGTGACATGCCGACGATCGTTTATGGGGTGAACCACGAAACCTACGATCCGGCCAAGGATCATGTTGTGTCGAACGCTTCTTGCACAACCAACTGCTTGGCTCCGATCACCTATGTGTTGCTCAAGAACTTTGGTATCGAGAGCGGTTTGATGACGACAATCCATTCTTACACTGCGACACAAAAGACGGTCGATGGTCCGTCGAAGAAAGACTGGCGTGGTGGCCGTGCGGCGGCTTGCAACATCATTCCTTCCAGCACGGGTGCTGCTAAGGCTGTGGGTAAGGTGCTTCCTGAGACGAAGGGCAAACTCACGGGCATGAGCTTCCGTGTTCCGACACCGACGGGTTCGGTCGTTGATTTGACGCTCACGACGCAAAAAGATACCAGCATTGAGGAAATTGATGCGGCGATGAAGGAAGCCTCTGAGACCTATCTCAAGAACATCCTCGGCTACACCAATGAAGACCTCGTCTCGACGGACATCATTCATGACTGCCGCTCTTCGATCTATGATTCGAAGGCGACGCTCGAGAATAACTTGCCGGGCGAAAAGCGTTTCTTCAAGGTCGTGTCTTGGTATGATAATGAGTGGGGTTATTCCAACCGCTGCGTTGACTTGCTCCGCTATATGTATCAAAAGGATCACGAGTAATTACAGACGCTTTTGCTCACTTGCTCTCTTCAGCTGAACGTTGCTGGATTCAAAAGAGCACAAATAGATGAGTCAAAAATGAGACAGAGGGTGTGAGCACCCTCTGTCTCATTATCTTTTTTCGTGATGCAAGCAATATTTTAGCTTGTGTGGCTGTGCTACAATCGAGCCGCTTATAAAACATCGGAAGATCCACCCATCCAGGATGGGTAGGAAGGACATACCAATATGAAAAAATGGAATAGACCCGTGCTTTTTACCTTGAGTGCATGCTTGAGTTTGAGCCTTCTGGCTCATCTTTTTGTCCAGAAGATCCATGCGACAGAAACCCAGGCGTCTGAAACTTTGGGGCGTCAAGAGGCAAGCGATGCTTCCGAGACCAAGGAAAGCTCGGAGTCGACCGCAGTGTCCCGCGTCCAGGGGGGACGTATTGAGGTTGCGGTCAGTCAAGAACCTGATTTTTTTGATCCCCATCAATCGATCGCGGCGGGAACAAAAGAAATTTTTTATAACGTTTTTGAAGGCTTGATGCGCCTCAATGTCAAAGGTGAGCTTGAACCGAACCTCGCTGAACGTGTCACCCTTTCGGCGGATGCGCGCTCGGTGGACGTGCAGCTCAAAAAGAACGTGCTTTTCCATGATGGACAGACCATGACTGAAGCTGACGTGATTTATTCTTTGCTCAGAGCCGCGGGTCAGAAAGATCTTGAGAATCCCAAGAGTCAGATGCTGGGCCAAATTGAAACGGTGAGCCAAACTGGAGATCACCAGCTCAAAATCGAACTCAAAAAAGCCGAGCCGGATATTTTGGCCGCTTTGACTGTTGCGATTGTGCCTGAGCACGTCAAAGACTTGAATTCGAATCCGATCGGGACAGGTCCTTTTAGCTTTGATCACTATGTAGCGCAACAAGAGTTGACATTGAAACGCTTCAAGGATTATCACGGCTCGAAAAAAGCGGCGGTTGACGAGGTCCGCTTTAAGATCGTAGGAAGTACAGATGCAGCTTTGCTCGAATTTAGAACGGGCGGAGTGGACGTGTTCCCTTATATGACGCAGGACATGACGATGGGCTTAGATGCGAACCTGAAAATCAGTGACGGCAGCGCAGATATGGTTCAGATTTTGGCGCTCAATAATGAGACTCAAGCCTTTAAGGATCCCAAGGTGAGAGAAGCCATCGATCTTTTGGTTGATCGAGATCAGATCATTGAGCTTGTTGCCGGTGGACACGCCTCTCCCGTTTATTCGGCGGTCAGTCCAGCGATGGCTGCTGCGTTTAACCAAGACCTCAAAGTGACGCGAGATGTTGAAAAAGCGAAAACGTTGCTGCAAGAAGCAGGTTATACCGAACAACAGCCCTTGCATTTTGTCATTAAAGTGCCCTCGAATTACAGCTACCATGTGAACACCGCTTCTGTTTTGGTTCCCCAGCTCCAAGAAGCACCCGTAAAGGTTGAGGTCCAGACAATCGACTGGGGTGTCTGGTTGGATCAGGTTTATAAGCAGCATGATTTTGAAGCGACAATCATCGCCTTGCCACCGAGCGAATTTACGGCGGCAGAAGTACTCACGCGTTATCAATCGGAGAACCGCAAGAACTTTATTAATTTCAAAAGTAAAGCCTACGATGAGCTGTTAAGCAAACTCGATCAGAGCTTGGATCCTCAGGAGCGCAATAAAATTTATAAGGAACTCCAAAAGCAGCTCCTCGACGAACACGCTTCGGTTTACCTACAAGATGCGCACAACATCACGGGCCTGCGCCAAGCTGTACTTGGTTACCAGCATTATCCTGCCTATGTTCAGGCCATCGTGGATCTGTCTTTTGCGACAGAAGAGGATGCCTTGGCGAGTTTGAATCGCTAAAGCTAGAGGAGGATGAGTGGGGCGCTTGCTTAAATTTTCATCTGCGCTGCTGAGCTTATTACTGATGCTTTGGCTGCTTTCGGTGATGCTCTTTGCCTGCTTTCAGATTTTGCCTGGAGATCCAGTGCGGATTATGCTGGGACCCTCGGCGGAAGAAGCTCAGGTGGAAAGTGAGCGCCATCGGTTGGGATTGGATCAGCCTTTACTGCAACGTTATGAGCGGTCTTTGACGCAGATCTTTGACGCTAAAGATCCCCTGATGAGTTGGCGTTTTCGCCAGCCGGTTCAGCGTTTGATTCAAGATCGACTTCCAACGAGTTTGGGACTGCTTGCTCTATCGATGCTTTTGTTGATTTTTGTTTCTTTGTGCCTCGCTTTGATTTCGGCGTATCGTATTGGCTCTAAAGTGGATCGCGCCTTGCTTTTTTTGACGCGTTTTCTGATTTCTTTACCGAGTTTCTTTTCGGGAATTTTAATCGCGCTCTTGTTCTCTTCAGTTTTGCACATTTGGCGTCCAGGAGCGAGATTGCCAGTTTCACTGACACTGGGACAGTATCTGTCTGTTTTATTTTTGCCGGCGCTAGCGGTCGCTTTGCCACGTATCGCGCAGGCTTATCAGTTTTTGCGTCAGTCTTTGGAAAAAGAGTGGCGTCAAGATTACGCGCGTACGGCGAAAGCAAAAGGCGCGTCGCGCCTTCGAATTTTGCTGAAACATTTGCTGAGAAACGCTTGGTTACCTTATGTCACCGCATTGGGGATGATTTTTTCTGAGATGCTTTTGGGCACTTTGGTTGTCGAGCAAATTTTCTCACTCAATGGCTTGGGGTCTTTGCTTTTTGCTTCTGTTTCAAGCCGCGATTTTCCGGTCGTTCAAACGCTGATTTTGAGTCTAAGCACCTTGATTTTTCTCGTGAATCGGGGAACGGATGCGATCAACCATGCGATTGATCCCAGGACGAGACGAAGGGGGGCATAATGGGCTTACTGAGTGTTTCAAATCTCAAAAAGTCGGCCTCGAAATCGGTCTCGAAGATGTTTCGTTCGAACGGCGCAATGACGGATCAGCGCGCGCTCAAAGATGCCTATTCTTTGAGACGGCTCAGATTGGCCATTTTTAGCCTCGGGAGCTTTTTGCTCTTATCTTTGATCGCGTTCATTGCGACGCCTTATGATCCAATGAAGCCCGTGGGCCAAGTCCTCTTGGGACCAAGCCTAAAGCACCTGCTGGGAACAGACCACCTGGGGCGAGATATCTTGAGCCGTTTGGCCTATGCTGCCATACCCAGCTTACTAATGGCTTCGCTAACGATTCTCATCGCCGTTGTTCTGGGCTTTTTCCTTGGCGTGGCCGCGTCTTACCCGAGGCGCCGCCTGACGTACCTGCCGGAACGCTTGATCGATTTGCTTTTTGCATTTCCGTCGGTGCTTTTGGCCTTGCTTTTTGCCACGATTGCTGGACCGAGTATTTGGAGTGCCGTTTTGGCCTTAGCGATTGCCTTTGTGCCCTCCTTTGCCCGCGTGGTCAGTGCGGCGGTCGTGCGCTATCGCCACCACAATTTTATTCGGCGCATCGAGCTGACGGGCGTGCATCCGCTTTTTGTCATTTTGAAACAGTTGTTACCTTTGATGTGGGGAGACCTCTTGACGGCCTGCGGGATCGGTATGGCGAACGCCTTGCTTGCTGAAGCGACACTCAGCTATTTGGGCTTGGGATTGCCCGCGACGATTCCATCTTATGGACGCATGCTTCGCGAGGCTCAAAATGCAATTTATTTTGCACCGCATGCAGCCTTGGCTCCAGGTTTAAGTCTTGTGATTTGGGTCTTGAGCTTTTTCCTCTTAGGGGATGGCTTGTCCGATTGGATGCAGCGTCGAGAGCATCTTCATGAAAACGGCGATTTAGCTAAGGAGGTCAAGCGTGGCAGTGTCTAAGCATGAGACCGTTCAAAGCACGATAGAAGCGTTTGATGCGAAGGCGTCCGCGGAGGACCTTCTGGAATCCGTAGATGCAACGGCGTCCGCAGGCGAGAAGGCCTTTGTGCTTCAAGTCGAAGATCTTTCTTTGCGCCCGCTTGGCCGTGAGGGGACCTTGGTAGAGCGCCTGTCCTTTTCGATTCGTCGTGGAGAAATTTTGGGTTTGTTGGGTGAGTCTGGTTGCGGGAAAAGCGTCACCGCCTTAGCTTTAACTGGACTTTTACCGAATAATATTCGTGTGGTGACGGGACGTATGAAGCTCTTCTGTCAAGGGTATGAGCTCAAGAGAGCTAGAACGATTCGTCAAAACTTGGGTCATGGGCTAGGGATTGTCTTTCAAGATGCGCTGAGTGCTTTGAATCCACTGATGAAAATAGGCGCACAGCTCGATGAAGCCCTGCGTCTGAGGGGGAATCGCTTAGCTAAAAAAGAGCGTCGCACGCGAATCATTAAGACGCTGGATGAATTGGGTTTAACGCCTTCAGAAAAGCTTTTGGCATGCTATCCGCACGAATTGTCAGGGGGCATGAGGCAGCGGGTTCTCTTAGCTTTGAGTTTGATGCAAAACCCTGAGCTGCTCGTTGTTGATGAGGTGACCACGGCTTTGGATGTGAGTGTGCAGCGAGAGCTTATTTCGACCTTGCGACGTCTGAATCGAGAGCGTGGATTGAGCATTTTAATGATCACGCATGATGTGCGTCTGGCGCATGAGCTTTGCGATCGAATCTTAGTCCTTTATGCTGGGGAACGCCTCGAAGAAGGGGAGACGAAGGCCTTGCTCGAAGAGCCCTGGCATCCTTATACGCAGCTTTTAATTCAGGCTATGCCGTCTTTGCATAAGCGGCATCAGCGTTTGGAACGTGTGCGCGGTGCTGTGCCGACGCTCATGGATATTGAGCAGAATCGTTTGCGTCAAGGTTGTATTTTTGCGACTCGCTGTCCCCTTGCAAAAGAGCGTTGCTGGCAAGAAAAACCGGAAGCTCTTGAATGCGGCCATCATTGGGTCAGATGTCATTACGCTGAGCCGAATAAGGTTCAGAGAAACGTTTTGGAGGGGGCGATGGATTTATGAGTATGCTTCGATTTGACCAAGTCCAGGCGGGATATGAACCCAATCGCCCGATTTTGAAAAATCTCTCTTTTGAGTTAAAAGAAGGTGAAATCTTAGGTTTGCTCGGCAATTCTGGGAGCGGCAAGAGCACTTTGGCTAGGTTGCTTTGTGGAGAGATCAAAGCGCAGGCCGGACATATTTATTTTGATGACGAAGAGGTCACGATGCATCTGAATCAACGCAAGTGGCGACAAAAGTTGCGCGTCTCTATGGTGTATCAAGACCCGAACTCGTCTTTGCACCCCAAAAAGACTTTGATTCAACAATTTAAGGAGTGCCTGATTGCGTCTGGACAAAGAGAGGCGGCAGCAGATGAGGAAAAACTCGACGCCTTGCAAAAAAGCTTGGGGCTCGATCCGAGCCTTTCATCTCGCTATCCGCAAACTTTATCCGGAGGACAAAAGCAACGTGCAGCCATAGCTTGCGCCATGCTCGTTCAGCCGCGCCTTTTGATCGCAGATGAGGCTGTATCTGCTTTGGATTTATCTGTTCAGGCGCAGATTCTTAATTATTTTCGATTCTTAAGAGAAAGCCATCAATTCAGTTGCCTCTTTATCTCCCACGATATCGATGTGCTCGCTTACCTTTGTGATCGGCTGATGGTCCTTGAAAATGGCGAGATCGTTGAGATCAAAGATACGGAGTCCCTGATGAAAAATCCGAGTTCAAAGGCGGCTCAGCGACTGTTGAAAGATGCCTTGTCTAGAAGCCCTTTTGAAGATGGCGCTGCTACTCGCTCTTTGGGATTCGCTGAAAATTAGAAAGATGCATAAAAGCCTTGAGCTTTTTAACGTGGAGGTTTATATTAATTACACATAAAGGATCTCTGACGAAGCAGTAAAATGATCACTTCGCACAGAGATGGGAAGGAGCTTTCGATGAAATTGCATATCGATGGAGTCGGAGTTGGGATCAGCGATCAAATGAGAGCTCGCGCCGAGAAGAAGCTCGCGAAGTTCGAGCGTTATTTCGGAGATCGGGCGGATATTCACGTGAAGTATCGCCCCGAGGGAGATTTACTCACGTGTGAGATCACGATGAAAGTGAACAAGCACTTTTATCGCGCGGAGGCTTTGGAACAACAGGCCGCAGATGCTTTGGATCGTGCGATTGAACATTTGGAAGATCGCATGCGCCGTCAAAAACAACGTTTGCATCGGAGCGCTGATCATTATGCCTATCTCAAGCCCTATCTCGAGGACTTAGAAGAAACAGAAGAACAGCCGAAGATCCGCTATAAACGTTTCCCAATCGAAGCGATGTCAGATGAGGAAGCTATTTTACAGATGGAAATGTTGGGGCATAGTTTCTTCGTGTATTTGAATGGAGATACGGGTCGCACCAATGTTTTGTATCAACGTAAAAACGGTGAGTACGGCATTATTGAGCCGATCTATTAAGCGTTCAGCTCAGGGCTTCGGTCTATACAGCAAACGCAATGAGGCATTCAATTGACACGATTTGTCCTTTGGGTATCGAGTTGGCCCAAAGTCCCGCTTGGCCTTGGCTGGCAAAACGGATTGCGCTTGCCTTAAAATTCAAATGAAACGTTCAATGAATTGAACTTGATCGCGGAGCCTTTGGGCTCCGCTTTTTCGTGCGTCAAAATCGTGGGCACCCTGAGCATCGTGGAAGCTCAGAAGCTCGGAAGCTTGTGGCCTATTTGCCCGAAAAGCAAGTGTGAGCGCAGAAAATTTGCGAAAAACCTGAGAAAAAAGATGCGATAAAAAGAGCTGAGCTAGGACGGTATAATAAGCGGGTTGAAAGGGGAAGAAGATGGCGAAGTTTCAGGCGGCAGATCAAGATCTTAGATTCTTAGAAGGACTTAATGCAGAGCAACAGATTGCAACGGCCCATGTTGATGGCCCAATGTTGGTTTTAGCCGGAGCGGGTTCGGGTAAAACACGCGTGATCACGCATCGCATCGCGCGACTGATTTGTGTGCACGGGGTGAATGCCTCTTCCATCTTGGCGCTGACTTTTACCAATAAGGCTGCGAGCGAAATGAAGCAGCGCATTGAGACTTTGCTTGAAACACCTGTGGCGAAGCTTTGGATCGGGACCTTTCATTCAATGATGGCTCGTATTTTACGTCGCTTCCCTGAAAAAATTGGATATCGAAAGAACTTTACCATTCTCGATACATCTGCCCAAGAAACTTTGATGAAGCAGATCTTTAGGGAGATGGGGATGCAAGATAGCGGGGCTTTTCGTCCCGGCGATATTTTACAAAAGATCTCTTCGATGAAATCCTCTTTGAGCTCGTTGAAGGACTTCCGTCACAAAGGTGAGCTTTTGAACGAAGCCACTTTGACGGAGCTTTACACACGATACGAGGATTTGAAACGACAAAATAACACGATGGATTTCGACGATCTTTTGACCAAAACTGTCGATTTATTTGAACAGAATCCGGACATTTTGAATTTGTATCAGCAGCACTTTTCTTATATTTTGGTCGACGAGTATCAGGATACGAATCCGGCTCAGTTTCGCCTCATTGAGCTTTTGGCGCAGCCGAAACAAAATGTGTTCGTGGTGGGAGATGACGATCAGTCCATTTACGCCTTTCGCGGGGCAGATATGCGGATTATCCTCAGTTTTGAACAACAATTTCCCAAGGCCAAGGTCGTCAAACTCGAACAGAACTATAGATCCACCAAAAGAATTCTGGATGCGGCAAACGCAGTTATTTCACGCAATAAAAAGCGCAAGGCTAAGGCGCTTTGGACAAGTGGCATGGAAGGGGATTTGATCCGCTATGTGCTCAATGATGATCAAATTCAAGAGGGCAAGGTCGTCGCTGATCGGATTAGACAAGCCATGGACGAGGGCGTCGATCCTTCTCAGATTGCCGTTTTGTATCGACAAAATGCGCTGACGCGTCATATGGAGAAAGTTCTGAAACGGGCGGAGATCCCTTATCGAATTTTGAGTGGCTTGAGTTTCTTTGACCGAAGAGAAATTAAAGATCTCATGGCCTATCTGAACTTAATCCTTTATCCATCAGATGATTTATCTTTTTTTAGAATCGTCAATGTGCCGAGGCGTGGCATCGGTGCTAAGACTTTGGAACAGATTAGAGATCTGGGGCGAATGTATCAAAAGTCGGCGCTTGAGATCTGTTATCGATCGCCACAGATTGAGAGCTTAGCTTCTCGCTCGAAGCCTTTGTACCGTTTCGCCTGTCTGATTTTGACGCTGCGCCGTAGTTTATTAGAAGGCGGCTTGACACTTCAAGATTTTGTGGAATTGGTGCAACGGGAATCGGGCTTGGAACAAGCCATTCTTGACGAGCAAATGAAAGAGCGTGCCCGTGGCGAAGACCCATCTAACCGCATTGAAAACTTGCGTGAGCTCTTGTCTGACATCGTGGAGTTTTCGCGTACGGTTGATTTGGCAGTCGAGGAAGATCTGAGTTCTGAGGAGCTCGAACGAGCGGGCTTTGCTGAAGAGGCGAAACGTGTTGCTGAGAAACTTGAAGCGAGACGTATGGCACAAAATGAAAACAAAGAAGCGGGAGAAAAATACGCTTCGCCTGAGCTTTTGGGGGCTTATCTAGAACACGTGGCACTCTCGACAAGTCAAGATCAAAGCTCAGATGCTGAAGCGGCGGTCAATTTGCTGACGGTTCATAGCGCGAAAGGGCTGGAGTTTGATTTGGTGTGCCTGATCGGTTTTGATGAGGGTCTTTTCCCCACTTATCGCAGCATTGGGGATCAAGAAGCACTCGAGGAAGAACGCCGACTGGCTTACGTGGCTCTGACGCGCGCAAGGAAATGGTTGCTGATCACATCTGCGAAATCGCGTTTGCTCTTTGGTAAGACGGATCGCTATATGCCGTCTCGATTTGCAGGAGAGCTACCGGATGAATGTTTGGATTATGTGGACCAAAGTTTGTTTAGCTACGGTGAGCAAGAGAGAGATTATTCCGGGATGCATTCAAAAGGACTTTCGCGTCGAGAGGAGAGCAGCTACCGAGGCGGGGATTCACGTGCGGACTGGACTTTGTCTAGTCGCGCTTCCACAGCCACTAGACGAGAGCTCCCTGGCCTGAAACAGGTCAAAGCCCGATTGACCCAAAGGCCGAACCCTTTCGGCGTGAAGTCGGAAACCGCGCTGAAACCTCAGGATATGAAAACAGGGCTGCGGGTCAGGCACCAGCGTTTCGGGGTGGGCCGTGTGATGAGTTACCAAGCCGTTGCACATGATATGATCGTGGAAATCTCTTTTGAAGAGCGTGGCGTTAAGCGCTTGATGTTAAGTTCGGCGCAATTAGAAGCTGAAAAATAAGAGCAGGAGCGCAGCTTTTTCAAAGATGCGCCGCTGGCTTCTTTTTGAGAAACTAAGGGGCAAAAGCGCGCAGGCAGGAGGATGTGACTATAGCGAGGAAATATGCCAAGGTAAGTGCGACAGCCACTTTAGCGCTGGCACTTTGTATCTATAATTTGGGATTCAGTTTGGACGTGAAATGGATAGCGACAGGTGCCACGGGATCCGCAGCTTTGATTTGCGCTGAGGACCTGCGCCTGCTTTCGCCTGAAAGCACGAGATCAAAAATGGAGCGTCCTTCGGCGACGGAGGCGGGCATCCAAATACCTGAATTAGTAGAGAACAAAGATGAGCGCATAGGACGTTATTTGATTGTTGCTGAGGGCAGCTACAACTTGAGAAGTGAGCCTAAACTCAGCTCGACGGTCATTGGTCAAGCCTACGGAGGCGCCTGCTTTAAGG
>JAEWGS010000013.1 GCA_023388205.1 Bacillota bacterium | reverse complement strand
GGATGAAGGTTTGGGTCGCAGGCTTGAGAGTTCACAAGGGGCTCCTTTTAATAGTTCTGTTTATTTTGTTAGATCAAAGGGATATTTTGCATGAAATATTATAGCTGGAAGCGGATGAAGCCGCTGGTTGGGACGCATCGCTAGAGGATTCATGGATGCGCTGAATTTGAGCCTGTGGACGGGGCGAGGGGTCGATGGGTGCGAAGGAGCTGGGGTTCGGGCTGCGAACGTGCTGGCGGGGTTCGGGCTGCATCAGCACCTTAAGTCGAGCGCTCAGGAACGCAAAAGTTCTTGAATGCCCTCAACTGCCGCAAGTGCGCTCGCAAAGCAAGCGATGAGGTTATATCCGCCACAGTCGCCGTCGATATCGAGAAGTTCGCCAGCGAAAAAAAGCTGAGGAAAGCGCTTGGCGGAGAAGGTTTTGGGCGAGATCTCTTTGAGCGATAGACCGCCCGTGCTGACCATGCCACAGTGGCGGCGCAATTCTTTTTCATCTCGACAAACTTCGAATGGGTGGTGGTGCCAAAGCTCGAGGAGACGCAGACGTTCGGCGCGATTGAGTTGGGCGATCTGAAGCTGTGGATCGAAGAGCGCTTTTTCCAGGAAGCTTTTTCTCATACGCAAGGGCAAAACCGAAGCGTAGAGGTCAACGATTTTCATCTTGGGAGATTGCCGCAAAAGCTCCTCGATATGTTGCTGAGCGTGTTCGGGATCGAGCTCAGCGTTTCGACGCTTCATATGCTTAGAAGCTTCTGGGAAAAAGTCCACCCAGATTTGATCGTGTTTCTCTTCGGGGCGGTACAGGTAGCGGCTGAGGTTGAGGACGGAAGTCCCGCTGAGTCCTTTTTGTGTCAAGAGCAAGGAGCCCTTTGCACGGAGGGGATTTTGCTTCGCTTTGAGCAGCGAAGAATGAAAAGAAATGTCTACATCGGGCAAAGAGATACCTGAGAGGCTTTGAACAAGGTCGTTTTGCTTGATGGAAAAGGCGCGCAGTCCGTCGCTAAAGGGGCGCAAGGAAAAATTGAGCCGCCCCAAGAGTTGAAGCATTTGTCCTGTGGAACCCGTGTGCGCAAAGCTCCCCCCTCCGGTTGCGATCAAGATAGCAGACGCGGCGAACTTGCCTCGATCGCAGTGCGCAATCAGAGGCTGGGACAGTTCCAGATGAGAAACCCTTGCGTTCAAAATGAGATTGACACCGTAGTCAAGCGCCTGTTGAATAAGCTGGTCTCGAGCGTGAGCGGCGCCCCCTTTGACGTAAGCGCGTTGCTCCTCTTGCTCGAGTTTTAGGCCGAGATCAGAAAGGATCTCGAGCTGCCTTAATGGAGAAAAGCGGGTCAAAGCTGAGGTGAGAAAACGGCTTGCTTGGGCGTAGTGCGGTAAGACGTCTTCTGTACTTTCGTAGCGTCCAATGTTGCAGCGCCCGCCGCCTGTCAAAGCGAGCTTTTGTCCTGCTTGAGCCTCGGCTTCAAGCAGGGTGACTTGAAATCCTGAACGGGCCAAAAGGACGCTCGCCAAAAGGCCAGAAGCTCCAGCACCAATGACGAGGACGTCCGTTTGTCTCAATAAGCTCTTGGACGAGCCGCGCTCAGGAGTCGAGCTCCACAGATCAAGTGAGCCGTTCGTTTTAGCTAGCGGGCACATGAGTAGAGTAAGAGCATTTCGCGGAGCGCTTTGCAGGCAGCCGCACTAGAAATCCCAGAAGGATCGTAAGGCGGAGACAGTTCCATGAGGTCAAAGGCGACGACGTGGAGTTTGGCCAGCTCGGTCAAAGCAACACGCAAGGCTTCGAAACTGACGCCACCCGGTTCAGGCGTGCCCGTTCCAGGGAAAACGGAAGGATCCAAAACATCTAAGTCGAGCGTCAAATATACCGGGACTTGGCTTTGGATGAGCGGCTCTATCCCTTGAACGAGCGAATCAAGGTTAAAAGGGAAAAGCGAGGTGTGTTCTTTGGCAAAGAGCCACTCGGCGGCTTCACCGGAGCGAATTCCAAATTGGTAAATTCGGCCATCTCCGACGAGGTCATGACAGCGGCGCACGACAGATGCGTGCGAGAGTTTCAAGCCTAAGTAATCGTCTCGAAGATCCGTGTGCGCATCGAGTTGAACGAGCACCAAATCTGGGTGATGCTTGAGTGTCGCACGAAAAGAACCGAGCGTCAGCAGATGTTCACCGCCGATCATACAGGGGATTTTTCCATCCGAAAGCAAGCGGTCTTGGAGTTTTTCGACGAGGGAGACAGCTTCTTCAGGTTGACCGATCGGCATATCCAGATCGCCGAGGTCGGAGATGGAAGAATCGAGGAGATCTTTGTCGAGATAAGGCGAATAAGTTTCGAGCCCGATGAAATCTTGGCGCATCACTTGCGCGGCAAAACGTGTGCCCGGACGATTGGAACAGGTGCTGTCAAAGCCGGCGCCATAGACGACGGTGCGCGCTTTTTCGTAAGGGCAGTCGAGCGCCATAAAACAGGGCTTTTGGACGAGTTCGTTGATGGGATTTAAGTTTTGTGTCATGGGAGAGTCCTTTCTTGTCTTTTGCATTCTTAGTTTTGTAAAAGCGCCTGTACATAGGTGGGCAAGGCGAAACAGCCGCGGTGCAAATCTAAGTTGTAGTAGTTCGTCTGGAGCTGAAAGCTTTCCCACTGCTTCGGATTTAGATCCGAGATGGGATCATAGCGCTTGGAGATGAAGCCAAAGAGCCAGTGACCTGAAGGATAAGTTGGAATGTGCGCTTGGTAAAGGCGGTTGATGGGGAATACGGATTTTGTTTTTTGATGCGTCTTTTGCACGGTTTTGGCGTCAGAAATGTAATAGGGGCTTTCGTGCTGATTGACGAGAATGCCATCTTCTTTGAGGGCGCGATAACAGTTTCCGTAAAATTCTTTTGTAAAAAGACCTTCGCCAGGTCCATAGGGGTCGGTATTATCGACGATGATGAGGTCGTATGTGTCTTGCATTTTACGTACAAATGAAAGACCGTCCGCGAGATGTAAGTGGACGCGCGGATCTTCAAGAGCGGCGGCCTTGTGCGGGAAAAAGCGCTTGGCGATTTCAGGGATGGCGGGGTCGATTTCGACGAGGTCGATGTGTTCAACATTTGGAAAACGGCAGAGCTCGTAGCAGGTGCCGCCATTTCCCATACCGATGATAAGGGCGCGGCGCAAATTTGGATGTACGGCCAAAGGAACGTGTGTGATCATCTCGTGGTAGATGAATTCATCTTTTTCCGTCAGCATCACGCAGCCATCGAGCAAAAGCATGGTGCCAAAGTCAGAACTTTGAAAAATATTGATGCGCTGGTAGTCCGTCTGTAGATCAAAAAGCTCTTTTTCGACGCGAAAGCTAAACCTTACATTCTCGGTTGCGTATTCACTGAACCAAAGTTCTTTCATGAGCAAGAGGCCTCCTTGTTGCGGCGGGTATGGCCGCAGAGTGTAGGATTCTAGAGGATCGGGCGTTTAAGTCTGGGGCGCCGTTTGATTTTTAGAGCGCCGTTCCATTCTTGGGGTGGTGCGCGGCTTTGTTTTTGAAAAGTCCTGCGACGTTTATTTTACGCGCTGTGCGGGCCTTCGTCTCCAATCCTTGGATCGATGTAGCAAAAGAGTGGGTTTTTGCCTGAGAGGATCAGACTGGTGTGCCGAGCGATCGGCGCGGATCGGCGCGACAAACGATTGAATCGGCGCGCGGCAAACGATTGAACCGGCGCGACAAAGGCTCAGATCTTTGCCCAATATCTAGACCGTCACTTGCAAAGTTTCGAGGCTGGGATCTGCGGGCCCCGTCATCGACGCACCGTGCGCCATGGCGCTTTCGATGTAATCGAGGATGCCTTCGTGGATGCGTTCACCTGGGGCGAGAATGGGGATACCGGGTGGATAACACATGACAAATTCTGCCGCGATGCGGCCGATGCACTGACGGCGCGGCAGCGACTGCTTAGGCGCAAAGAAAGCCTGCTTTGGACTGAGGATAGGATCTGGCTCGAGATACTCAGATGGGAGCTTTTTCGCGCTTTCGCTCGCGTGCAAACGCTGAATTTCACTGAGTGCGGAGAGCAGGCGCTCAAGTGCGCCAGGACGATCTCCGACCGACAAAATCGCGAGAATGTTTCCAAGATCGCCGAACTCGATTTGAATCCCGTAATCGTCGCGAAGTAAATCGTAAACTTCAAGACCGGTCAGACCTAAGGCGCGGGTATGAATCGAAAGTTTGGTGCGGTCAAAAGCATAAAAAGCATCCCCGTCGCAATGGCGCACCGAAAAGGGTTCATAGCCCATCCATTCGAGTTCTTGGCGCGCATAATCCGTCAAGCGGCAGACATTGGCGTACCAGGTTGCGCCGTCTTTGACCAAAGCGCGGCGCGTGATATCCAAAGAAACCATCAGGAGATAAGAGGCGGAGGTCGTTTGGGTGAGGTTCAAAATTTGAGAAACATAGGAAGTTGCTGGAGCGGTGGGTGTATCTCCGACGAGCAAAAGACTCGACTGAGTCAAAGAACCGCCCGTTTTATGCGTTGAGACGGCCGCCATGTCTGCACCGGCAGCCATGGCTGAGATGGGCAGATTGGCTCCGAAATAAAAATGCGTGCCGTGAGCTTCATCAACTAAAACCCGCATGCCGTGCGCGTGTGCAAGATCAGTGATCGCCTTGAGATCTGCGCAGACACCGTAGTAGGTCGGGTTGTTGACCAAGATGGCTTTGGCATCCGGATGCTTTTGAATTGCTTTTAGAATCTGCTCACGGCGCATCCCGAGGGGGATCCCCAATTCCTGATTGATATCTGGATCGACATAGATCGGACGTGCCCCGCTTAAAATGAGTGCATTGATGGCGCTGCGATGGACGTTTCGGGGCATGATGATCTTATCGCCCTCGCCGACGCTACAAAGCACCATGTTTTGGACCGCAGAGCTCGTCCCGTTCACCATAAAAAAGGCATCACGCGCTCCGAAGGCATCCGCACACAAAGCCTGCGCTTCTTTGATCACTGAGACGGGATGAATGAGGTTGTCTAAGGGTTTCATCGAATTGACGTCGACACTGAGACAGCTTGTGCCCAAGAAGTTCGTGAGCTCAGGATTGCCGCGACCTTGCTTGTGGCCAGGGACGTCAAAAGAAACGATGCGATTTTGGCGGTAGGCACTCAAGGCATCGAGGAGGGGCGCTTGACTTTGGTCCAGACGATATTGAGTCCCGGTGTGGTTATAAAAAGTGGTGATAGCGGAATTTGAAGCCAATCTGTCGCCCCAAATGGCTCCGGAGCCTTGAGTGAGCTGCGTCGATCTGAAGTCCAGGTTGAGTTTTGCACAAGGATCAGCGGACGGAGTCGTTGGCATCCAAGGATCGGAGGAGAGACTCTTTTTTTCGCCTTCGTTTTGCGGGCACCCTGCGTCGCTATCTGGGGACTTCGCCATTGGTTTTTGTGAGGCGAGTTTATTCGCGCGCTGAGTGCTCGCGATACGGTTTTGTGGATTTTTGGGGGAACGGCGCATGGGAGCCTCCTTTCTACTATTTGAAGCTGTCTTGAAACGTTGAAGCTGTCTTGAAACGCTGCGGTGGTCGCGGGATAGCAAGAGCTGTCTTGAAGGCTGCGGTGGTCGCGCTTGGACCGCTAGGATCTTGAGGGGTGTTGAACGGATCGGGATGGAATGAGCCTATGCATTTGACTGAAAAAGGAAAAAGCGCGGCTGCGCTTTTTCAAATTCAATCTTGAGTTAAGCAAGCAGCGGCAACTTAATATGATTTGTCCAAATTTTTGTCGAGGCAAAGGCAGATGGCAATGACCATCACATCAAAACGCTCTTGATACGTTTCGACACGGAACTGGTCGCGCACGGTCAAAAATTTGCGACTGATTTCAGCGATTTTCTCGCCCTCATAATAGACGGAGAAGTCAAAATCAGAAAAGGAGCCCTTGAGCTCGATTTTGCCGAAGCTTCCTTCGATGTCGAAATTCCGGTGAAACAAGTTGAGTTTTTGTTTCATGACCATATTCTGGCCGTTGGAGAATTTGATCTCAAAAGTGTTGAGCCAGGCGAGGACTTTTTCTTGAATTTCGCAGATGGGTTCGGAGTTAGGGCCTTCAAGCACGGCGTGGTATTTGAGCATGTTGAATTTTTGGTTCAAATAAAAGGCGGTGCTGCCATCTTCGCGGCAAATCGGGAAATGATCCGTGATCTTAAAAATTTTCTGTTTGATGAGATAAACCGACATAAGTTCTCCTTGATCGTAAAGTGATTAATACTTATGCATTATACGAAAAAGCGGGCGCTGGTAGGGGTGAAAAATATTGCGGAAAATGCGGTGGACATTTTAATTTTTTTTTATCGACGGGCGCGTTCAAAAAAGACGAAAGATTTGGGCTCAAAAAAGCATTAGAATATGTGTCCTTAAGCAAAAAATACAAAGAGGCGTACGATATGTTCTTACTCGTTCAACTTCTCATTCTTGTCTTGACCGTGGCGTTTTTTTATCTAGGAGAAAAAAAGACGCACGCGCATTTTCACTGCACAGCCAAATGGTGGATCAATACAATTTTATTGTCGCTTAACAGCCAGATGATCGCATCTATGATCATCATTTTCTTGAATCATCGATATCTGTATCGTTGGGCGCCAGATTATACGGTCTATCTTTATTACCTCGCCTATGATGTCTTGCTGCTGTTCATTTTCAAAGCGATCGGTCGTATTTGGCGGGACACGTATCGGCCTGTTCGTCAAAAAACACCGTACGTGGCGAACACGATTTGGGCGATTTGGGGCTTCTTTATTTTGTTTGTAGGGGGCTTTGGATTTTTTATTTCTCGCTGGTTTATCGACTTTTTCGGAAACCTGGCACCGGATCAATTTATTTTCACCTTAATTGGCGGAGGCGGCGGTGATGCGACGGCGGACACGAATGCGCAAGTTGCGAACTACATCATCGCTCCGATCCTTTTTGTGGCTTTTTGGGGTGCGCAAATTGGGCGACTTTATGTTTCTTACTACAAGCGCAGCAAATCAGAAGCGCAGGAGAACGAGCCCAAAGTCACCTTGCCTTCTCGTCTTTTTCGTCTGAGTGCGTTTGTCTTGGCCTTGGTTCTGATGGTCAGTGGCTGGGCCTACGCTTTTCACAAACTTCCCCTTAAGGATGTCATCGAAAGCCAATTTAATCCTTCGACTTTTATTGAAGAGAATTACGTGGATCCTTTTACGGTCGTGAAATTCCCAGAGAAAAAACGCAATTTCATCCATATTCTGATGGAGTCGGTGGAAAACAGTTTTTATTCTAAAGACCTCGGGGGCTACGACGAGAACAATTTGATGCCAGATCTCGCGAAGCTCAATGCAGAGAGTGTGCACTTTTCTCATACTGACCATGATTTTGGTGGACCTCATCAGACTTATGGGGCGTCTCATTCGATCGCCGGCATGCTCAACATGAATGCGGGCATGTCCATGAAGTCCGCAATTTTCACCAATGCCCATCAGCAGACGCTTTATCCTGACTTTGTCACGCTGGGTGATTTGTTTGCAGCACATGGATACAACAATGAAATTATGCTAGGGGCGAATGCGGCTTGGGGCAGCCTCGGTGATTGGTATGTTGATCACGGGAATTTCAAAGTGTTTGACCATACTTACGCGAAAAAAGAAGGCTATTTACCCAAGAATTACAGAGAGTGGTGGGGCTATGAAGATGACAAGCTTTATGAGTTTGCCAAAGAAGAACTCACGCGTCTGTCTAAAGAAGGCAAGCCTTTCTACTTCATTTTGGAAAATGCGGACACACACTTCCCAAATGGGTACGTTTCCAAAAATATGAAAAACAAACCTTTTGCGAAACAGTACGCCAACGTGATTCATTATTCTCAAGGTGAAGTGGTCCGCTTTGTGGAGTGGATCAAGCAGCAAGATTTTTACGACAATACGACCATTTTGATCACGGGTGATCATCGCTCGATGGACAAAGAGTTCTTCAAAGGCTGGGACCCCAATTATGAGCGCACGATTGTGAATATGTATGTCAATTCTGTGATTCCTGCAAGTAAAGATCGCATGTATTCAAGGAACTTCGCGCCTTTTGATCTTTTCCCCACAAGTTTGGCGGCTCTGGGCGTGACCATAGAGGGAGAACGTGCCGGCTTGGGTACGAACCTTTTTTCAAATGAACAGACCTTGGTAGAAAAAATTGGGCTCGACAAGTTAAACGATGAGCTCGCGCGTCCATCTTCTTTTTATAGCGCGTTCAAGCGAAGCCCGGAGGAACTTGAGGCCGAGGGCCAAAAAAAGTAGTGAGGATGCAAGGAGTCAGACCGCGCCGCGGTCAAACAGGGTGGCGCTGATACGAAAGCGCGGATGTCGCTTCGAACATTTGGCGAAAGCTTCCAATAAAAAGGGCCTCAAAAATGGGAAAATTTTGTGTTTTTCACACAAAGAAGTGTTATAGTCTTGTGACCATCTCTTCGACCCCAAAGAGCTTCGAAGAGGGATTCTTGAGGAGGATTGTTCTCATGTTGAAGAAGACGTTATCCGCAGCTTTGGCTTTGTTGATGGGTGTGACGACTTTGGCGCTCGGAGGCAAGGGCTTAATCGCTGAAGAAGCTTTGAAAAAAGTGGATCAGCTCAATGTCGCGTTTGTGCCTTCGCGTGATCCGGACGAGATCGTCACGGCAACCAAACCGCTGGAAGATTTGATGAAGGCGGAGCTGAAAAAAGAAGGCTACGATGTAGCGAAAGTGAATATCAGCGTCGGCACGAGCTATGAGGCGGTGGGCGAAGCGCTTTCTGCAGGGACGACGGATGTCGGCTTTATTCCGGGCGGGACCTATGTGCTCTATGACGACGGAGCGGAAGTGATTTTGACGGCGACCCGCAACGCTTTGAATAAGGACTCCGATGAGGCGAAGGATTGGAACGACGGTAAGTCCACGGACTTCACGGACAAGCAGGCGGTGAGCTATCGTGCGTTGATGATCGCGGGCCCCTCAGAAAAAGGTAAAGCCATTGCAGAGAAGGTCAACAAAGGTGAAGAGATTAAGTTCGAAGACCTCGATGAATTGAACTGGAGCGTCATGAACTCGACCTCCCCGGCTGGCTATATTTATCCGACGATTTGGCTTCAGGACAAATATGGCAAGAGCATTACGGATCTGAAGCACATTGTTCAGAGCGATTCTTATGGTTCGGCGATGGCGCGCTTGGCTTCAGGACAAGTCGACGTGGTCTTGGCTTATGCGGACGTGCGTAATGATTACAAAGACAAATGGGAGAAAGACTTTGGTCGCAAGGCGTCCATCTGGGAAGAAACCAATGTCATCGGTGTGACCCCGGCGATTTATAACGACACAATTTGCGTGAGCAAAAATTCCATGACGATAGATGAAGACCTGAAGAAAGCTTTGACCAAAGCGATGATCGCGATCGGCAATAGCGAAGAAGGGAAAAAAGTCATCGAGATTTATTCGCATAACGGCTATCAGGAGGCGAAGTCGGAAGACTACGACAATGAGCGCCGCGCGCAAAAGATCATCAAAGAGATGAATGCGAAAAAATAAGCGCGTCAATTTGTTCGAAATGAAGCGGGGCACAGTTTTGTGTCCCGTTTTTGTCTCAAAATTTAAGAACTGCGGGACGCTTTGACGCACACTTTTGAAAAGCAACTTTCGCAAAGAGAAAAAAGAAACGTCAATAAAGAGATAAAGAGTTATAGAACAATGATTAAGTTTGAAAATGTGAGCAAACGCTACCCCAATGACACTTTGGGCTTAGATAAGGTGAATTGCAAGATTGAGCAAGGTGAATTCGTCGGGATTATCGGCTTGTCGGGCGCGGGAAAGTCCACCTTGATTCGCACCATTAATCGGATGATCGATACGACGGATGGGCTTTTAACGGTCGATGGGATTAATGTGGCGAGCCTCAAAGGGAAAAGCTTGCGACGCTTTAGACGCAAAATTGGCATGATCTTCCAGTCGTTTAATTTGGTGACGCGAACGACTGTCATCCGGAACGTGTTGACGGCGCGCGTGCCGGATATGCCCTGGTGGCGCAGCGTGCTTGGGATTTATACCAAAGAGGACAAGATCCGGGCTTTGGAGGCTTTGGACCAAGTCGGTATTTTGGAAAAGGCTTATACACGCGTCGATCAACTTTCGGGCGGACAGCAGCAGCGCGTCGCTTTGGCGAGAACTCTGGCCCAGGATCCGGAGATTATTTTGGCGGATGAGCCCGTGGCGGCCTTGGATCCTGTGACGGCAAAGCGCGTCATGGATGATTTTAAGAAGATCAATCGCGATTTGGGCATCACCATTTTGCTCAATATTCACCATGTGGAGCTGGCCTTAGAATATACCGATCGCATCATTGGCATTCGCTCGGGTCGTATCGTTTACGACGGACCGTCTTCTTCTGTGACGGAGGCGGTGCTCAAAGATATTTATGGCAGCGCAGAAAAAGCGCGGCAGGCGAGCGAGGCCAAAGGCGCTGAAAACGCAAAAGCGGCTCAAGGGAGCAAAGAGGTGCAAGCATGAGCGCTCGAAAAATGAGCTTAAACAGAGGGCGCGTGCACGTTCTTTCTAATGGAAAGACGATTGAAGAACCGAGGTCTTGGACTTGGCTCATCGTTTTGTGTTTCATTGTGGCGTTTTGGTTTTCGGCGAGGATCACCGGCTTTTCGTTGCCCGTGCTGATGAAGCGCGGCAAAAATTTCATCGATATTTTGGTCGCGATGGTGCCGCCGAATTGGGATTATTTTCGCTCCGTCGAAAAGCCTCTCATCGATACGATCAAGATGTCCCTCTTAGGTTCAGCGGTGGGTTCGCTTCTTTGTGTCCCAGTTGCGATGCTCGCGGCACAAAATTTGGTCCATCACAAAGTCATTTATTCTTTGGCCAAATTTTTCTTGAGCTTGGTGCGCACGCTGCCGACGCTGATTGCCGCTTTGATCGCAACTTATATCTTCGGATTGGGCACTTTTGCAGGGACCGTGGCGATTGCTATTTTTACCTTCGCCTATGTGGGAAAGCAGCTCTACGAACAGCTTGAAACCTGTGAGTTGGGCGCTTATGAAGCCTTGCTTGCTCTAGGGGCCTCAAAGCCTCGAGCCATCTGGGCAGCGATGATGCCTCAAGTCTTACCTGCTTATTTGTCGACTTGTCTTTTTTGCTTCGAAGGAAATGTGCGTTACGCGTCGATCTTAGGTTATGTGGGCGCCGGTGGATTGGGTCTTTTGCTCAACGAAAAGATCTCTTGGCGTGAGTACGATTCCGTAGGCACCATCTTGATTACCTTGTTTGTCACGGTGGTTTTGATCGAGGCGCTGAGTCATTGGCTCAGAAGTAAATTGACTTAAGGGGGCTCAATGAACGCTTCAGTTTTAAGCATGTATCAACAGGCGCCGAAAAAGTGGTGGAAAAACACGATCGCTGCGCTCGTGTGCCTTGTTTTATTGGCCTGGTCTGCGACCGCTTTGGGCTTTAATACGCTGCCAGAAAATGGACTGAGCATGGCGCGGCATATTTTTGGAAGCATCTTTCATCCGTCGACCGCTTTGCTTTTTAATTTGACGACCTCTGGCGTCCCTTACTTGCTATTGGAGACAATCTGCATCGCTTTCTTGGCCACTTTGGTGGGCTCTTTAATCGCAGTGCCCCTCGCTTTTTTGTCAGCGCCGAACGTGGTGACGCCGGCGGTGAGCCTGATTGGGCGCACGCTGATCATGATGATTCGTACGGTGCCGCCGATTATCTATGGCTTGATGTTTATCCGAGTGACAGGTCCGGGTGCTTTTGCGGGCTTGCTCACGATGTCTTTATGCTCGATCGGAATGATTTCAAAACTTTATATCGAAGCGATTGAAGATCTGGATCGACGTATTTTGGAATCTTTGGATGCGGCTGGATGTACGGCTTTTCAAAAGATCCGTTACGGTATTTTGCCGCAGCTGATCCCTGATTTTTTATCGACTGTGATTTACCGTTTTGATATGAATTTAAGAGATGCTTCAGTGCTCGGCTTGGTGGGTGCGGGCGGTATCGGCGCGCCTTTGATTTTCGCGATGAATGCGCAAAAGTGGAACGATGTTGGCGCGATTCTGATCGGTCTGATCGTCTTGGTGCTCATTGTCGAGACCTTCTCTAATATGCTGAGGAAACGTTTAGTTCAAGGGTGAGTATGGGTAGACGATTAAAGATTTTTTTTACCTCAGACATTCACGGCCATTTGTTTCCAACGTCGTATCGAGATGCAAAGCAAAGGCCCTTGGGTTTGCACCAGCTTCAGCGGCTTTTTCAAAAAGATGAAAACACGCTGATCATAGATGGGGGGGACAGTTTACAAGGATCCCCTCTGACGTACCTTTGTCACGATGAAGATGATCCTGAATGGATTGCTGAGAAGATGAATGAGGCCGGCTATGACTATGTGACGCTCGGCAATCACGATTTTAACTATGGCTTGCCTTATCTCAAGCGCTACGCGGACGCTTTGGACGCAAAAGTGCTCTGCCAAAATGTGACAGATGAGCAGGGGCGTTGTTTGTTTCCCTATACCATTCACTTGCTACCTAATGGCTGGCGCGTGGGGCTCGTGGGCGCAGTGACCGACTCTGTGAATATCTGGGAGCGAAAAGAACACCTCGTGGGCTGCCAGGTTTTAGACGTCAGACAAGAACTTGAAAAAGTTGCTCAGACGCTCAAGGCTCAGTGTGACCTGACGATTTGTATCTATCACGGTGGATATGAGGGGGATTTAGAGCGCCTCGAAAGAAGCGAAAGCGGCCGAGAAAATATCGGGATCGAACTGTGTCGGGAGATGGATTTCGATGTGCTCCTGTGCTGTCATCAGCACATGTTGACCCCGGGACGCAGTCTTTTTGGAACTTATACTTTGCAAAATGCGCCGAATGCGGCGACTTGTTTTGAAATTGATATCTGTGAGCAAGATTCGGGCGAGGGGCACAGCATTTCATCGACCTTGCATCATCTTTCGGACTTGGCGGCCTTGCCCTTGAGCCCTCTGAGTGAAGCCGACGCAGAGCGTTTTTCTCGCTTGCAAGCGTGGCTTGACCGTCCGATAGGGCATCTTCCAGAAGCCTTGCGCCCCGAAGATCGAGTCGAGATGGCGCGCCATGGGTCCAAGCTCGCGGATTTTATTAACGAGATTCAGAGAGCCTATTTACAAACGGAGCTGTCTTGCACGAGTTTTGCCAATGACATTCCTGGCTTGCCTCAAGACGTGCGGATCAGAGATCTTTTGCTGACCTATCCGTTTCCGAACACCTTGGTCGCGCTCGATGTAACGGGCAAGGTGCTCAAAGCGGCATTGGAGCGTTCCGCGGAATATCTCAGCTACAGCGAGGCGTCTGGGGCGCTAGAAGTCTCTAAACATTTCTTAGAGCCCAAGGTGGAGCACTATAATTTTGATTTCTTTTTGGGAATCAAAGCCCAAATTGATTGGTCCGCTCCTTTTGGGGAACGTGTACGGGCAATTTATCGGGGAGAGAAAGAGGTTTCGCCTGAAGATCACTACAGTTTGGCCATGAATAATTATCGTGCGAGTGGAGCGGGTGGATACGCTTTTTATCAAGATTGTGCGGTGCTAAAGCGAGATGCCAGAGATGTGTTTGACGTGCTTTGTGATTATTTTTTGCAGCAAAAGGCGCAGGACCTTTAGCGAGCATGTGTTCGGATCTATCGCGGATGCGTGTTCGGATTTGATGGGGGCGAGATGCGCCCCTTTTTGTTTCAGCGAGCTCGTCTCATTGGGGCGGCCTAGACGTAGTTTGACGCAGTTTGACGCGGCTCTTGCGCGACGACGCAGCCTTTGCGCGACCTGGGTAGGGTGGCGCTAGGGCCCTAGGCTATAATGAAAAACAAAGACCCCAGCAGGCGCGAAAAGGCGCCTTTTTGTGCGTCAGGCGTTCGATTGCCCTCTTTTGGGCTTTTGCATGCGGGCCTTAGGCTTTGGCGTTTGAGCAGAGGGATAAGGAGAGTTATGGCTTTTTTTCAACGGGAACACAAAGAGCCAGCATGGCTGGTCGCTGGACTTGGAAACCCTGGTCCTAAATACGCGAGAACGAGACACAATTTAGGCTTCATGGCTTTGGATCATGTGAGCAGGGATTTTGGTGTGCCGGTGACACGAGCGAAGTACCAGGGCCTCATTGGACAGAGCAGCTTGGCTCAAGTCGAAGGCCATTCGATTCAGGCAGGTCGCGCGATTCCCGAAAAGGGCCGCCAGGGGCTGCCTGATTTAGCGCCGGGGAAACTTTATTTACTTAAACCGCTTACGTATATGAATGAGTCGGGTCGCTCGATCCGTGCGCTGATGAAAGGCCTCAAAATCCCTTCGCAGCGTCTGATCGTGCTCTATGACGATTTTGATTTGCCGCTCGGGACGCTGCGACTTCGCGAAAAAGGCGGGGCGGGCACGCATAATGGGATGCGCTCGATCGTCAATCAGCTGGGGACGGATGACTTTATCCGCCTTCGTATCGGTTGTGGCCCGATGCCGCCGGGAGAGGATATCATTCGTTTTGTCCTCAGCGACTTGAAACGAGATGAACTTTCAGAAATGGATGCGCTCTTTGACGAGCTCAGCGTGATGCTGCGGCTGATTTTTAGAGGCGGTGCAACGTTTGCGCAAAACTATATCAACACGCTGAAACAAAAGAATTGAGATCGGAGGGCTTTGTGGCGGAACAAGCGGGCAAAAGACGTTTAGAAAAGCAAAAAAAGCGCGAAAAACGTGCGGCGCTTGAAGCGCAAAAAGAAAAGGAACGAAGCCAGGTCCAAGCGGAGCGAGAGGCTTTGATGCAAGTGCTTCAGAGACAGCAAAAAGAAGCGGCGCAGCTTTTGGCCAAGCAGGGCGGGCCCGCTTTTCATCTCGATTTGCCGAGCGAAGATCGCGCGTCTTTGCTCAAGGCGGGCGTGAAGATCGAAGATCGTGCGCCGATGTCTGAAGCCGAGGCAGATGCCGAGAAGTTGCGTCTGTTTTATCAGGCCCCCAACCGCGATGAAGCTTTTGTGAAACTCAGAGAGTGGT